>CAIMNF010000240.1 GCA_903842755.1 Oligoflexia bacterium | reverse complement strand
GAGCTGTCACGCATTTCTAAAGAGGCGCGTTCCTTGTGATTTTACGGACCCCAAAGCGCATGGCTTTGATGGTGGTGGGGGTTGTGAGCTTTGGTTTTTTTTGGCTTTCTTGCGCTTCTTTACATCAGGTTTCAAAAGTTTCAGGAACGCCCCTTAGCAAAGTGTTATTGAGTACGGGTATTCAAGAAAAAAAAATAAATTCAGCTGAGTTTTCGTGTATCGACTACTTTTCATTTTTTAGCGAACAGTGGACCGACTTGCGGGTCGATCAAAACTTAGATTGCTTAAATGAAATTAAATCCGGAAGCGCTACGTATGGCTACGAATTCGAGCCCAGTCCTCATTTACAATTTTTATCGTCAGACCCTTCCGCACAGTGTATGCAAAATCTTTTTCCACAACTGCGTCTCCCCCAGGAAATTTATTTTCTTGCCCGGCCCGAGCCATTCGCTCCCACCGGTACGAATCCAAAGGCTTGGGATTGCTACGCAATTAATTTAAACGTGGAGGCCGGAGTCGTGGCAGACGTTAAACTTCCGTGGGATCGGTTTAAGCTAAAGTTAAACTTCCCTGTTTACCGGCATCTGAAGGGGCGCGCCGACTTACAGATTTGGTTAATGGTTACGCTGTTCGAGGCGATGAGGTCCGAAATGGGGGGAGTGTTGAAGGGGAGCATTGTTCCCGAAGCTCAATGTCTTCAGTGTTATCAAAACACCCCGGGATTTGAAGAGAAGCGAGCCGGAAAAATCCCACTCATGGTTTGGCCGTAGGCCTTGATTGACTTTAGCGGATAGGGTAGACTTCAGGCCATATGAACACATGGGTAATTGCGAGTTGGGTTTTTGTTGCCTTATTAACCGGCGTTAATGTTTTCGTGTTTTTGAAGTTGAAAAAGGCTTCAGAGCAAATGATGAAAATGGCTTTTCCAAAGGCAAAAAACATGAACGATGCCATGAGCCAAATGCAGAATATGATGGGCGGCTTAGGTGGGCTGGGCGGTGGCAAAGGGCTACCTCCAAACTTAGGCCAAATGATGGGTCAAATGGGCGGCAAAGATATGCAAGCGCAAATGAAAACGGCGATGGATATGTTGGCCCAAATGCAGAAAAATGGCGGAAAACGCCGTTAGTTTTTGAAATCTTTTAGCTTGTTTTCAAAAGTTTTTTTAAGAGTTGCTTCAATCGTGTCGTCGAGCCCGAAGAAACTCAAGGTTTCGGCAACGGCTTCCAAAGTGGAGACGCATTCGGGACGCGGTTCTTTTCTTAAATTCCCGTACTTTGACTTTTCTTTTGGAACAAGAAAAATGCGCTGCGTTTTTAACAACCAAGCGTTTCGCCACCAAAGTGTTTTTGCTTGAGCCCAGGTTCCATCTAAAACGATCAACCCAGAAATAGGCTTCGCAGCAACGTCGGGCTCTTTGATTGCGCCCTTTTTGTCTAAAAAATAAAGTCCGGGTTCTAATTTTTCTGACTTTTGCGCACTCTGGGAGTGTTCTTTGGTTCCCAAGTAAAGGGTGGCCCAGTGGGCAGGAATTTCAAAATGTTGTGCATCTGCAGATTCTGTTAATTCTTCAAATTTGGAAATGGCTTGCTTTAGGTTTTTCCAGGAAAGGCCAACGCGGGCGTGGCAGGGGCTAAGGGTGTCCAAAAGGATTTGAACGGAACTAATGGCATGGTCTTTCCGGGACGGTTCTTGAGGGTGTTGGAGGATTAAAACAGGCAGGGGAATGTGGATCATTCTTTTGTTTTACACGAGGCGTGTCTTTTAGTGGAAGAAATATTGCCCAGAACGGGGCGCTCATGGTTCCATAAAGGCATGAATGAAGGTTTTTCGGCTAAAAAGTTAGATCAGGTCCTCCAAAAATTTACCGAACTTGCCCCGTGGAATCAGTTCGACGAATGGAGTGGCATTTGCATCGAAATTCAAAATGAGCTGGTCTGTGCGTTTTTTGGCGAGGGCGCGGACGAGGATTTTAGGCTTTTAATTTTACGGGGCCCAGACCCCGCCCACCGCTATTTGCAATACCGAAATAGCGAATGGACCCCAGAATTTGGCCTAGATTTCGCCACGACCGACGGCCTAAAATTAAGTGTCATTGACGAGCAGGTGAGTGGCTATTCCTCGGACCGCCCAGGACATCCTTCTGAGGAGCTGCGTTTAGATGAAACCCAAATGCTTTTGGAAGTGTTGGAGGCGATTAACTCACTGGTTGGTTTAATTGAGTCGGAAAAGGTGCCGCTTTTAGGAGAATCAGAAGAGTTCTGTTATTCGGTGTGGAAAGTCGGTTCTACGTGGCGGGCCGACATTAAGGAGTTTCCCGACGAAAAATTTGTCCGTTATCCTGCAATTCAAGTTAATCCTGAGCGGATTAAGCGGATGAAAGTTGCTGGCCTATTACAAGAAGGCATCTGGGAAGCGACCCCTTTTTTCCTGCCGGTAACACGTTTTCAAGGCGACCAAGAAGTGTATGTGCAATGCGCAGGCGTTGCGGAGCGGGGAATGGGCTTACTGGGCTTAGTCACGCTGGAGGCGCACGCCGACCCCGAACACGAACTGGTCGAAGCCATTTTAGGCTCCATTGAAAATCAAAAGCGAATGCCACAGTTTATAGTGGTCAAAGAAGAAAAAGTCGCCGAGCGCATCTTGCCCATTATCCACCCCCTGGGAATTCAGCTGCGCCTGAGAAGAAACTTGCGCGAGCTGGAACGTATCCGCGACGAAATGATCGACGATTTTCCAGAGGATGAGGACAATGAAGACCGTTAACTGACCCTAGGTCAGATTACCCTTTCGCTGCCCCTGAGAGTTTGGTACAACATCTTTATTGGTAAGGAAAGGTGGCCGAGTGGTCGAAG
>CAIMNF010000239.1 GCA_903842755.1 Oligoflexia bacterium | reverse complement strand
GAGTAGTTGTGCAATATGCTGCGCAAAATTTTTCCGGCCTTGTCAACCACAACCGCCTCCGGTAATTCCGATTCCACAGCCAGTTCACTTATCAGGCGTTGTGCCGCCGCCTCATCATTTTTTATTTGCTCGGACTCATCGGTAAACTTAAAGAAAGTTCCTTTAAATATTCGATGGATTCCCGAATATTCCTTACTTCTTTAATTTTCCAAGCGGCCGACTCTTGTACGACCACACAGAGCTTGCGCTGTGAAATCTTTGCTCGTTTTTCGCCTTCGCCCTCTTCGAACGTTAATTCGTAAGTGACCGCCACTTCTTGATCGCTCATTTTTCGATTTTCCAAAACATTCAGGTGCGCAAGACTGCGCTTCGTTTCAATAAATGCGTGCGTAAATTGCTCATCGCTCCAGGCGAATAATCGCTGCTTCGCATCTCCGGTCAGCAGCTGCTCCATCTTGTGTTTATCCTCTAAATTTTTTGCATTGAAACTAATTTCAATGTAGTTTCTAAGAACCTCGATGGGGCTAGAGTGATCCACTTTTTCCACACAGCCAGCAAGCACGACCAAGCAACAACTGAAAACCTGCCTATAGAAAATTACTTTAAACACATTCATGCCAGTCCCTCGCCTTTGAGCTGCTTAACCAATCCCGTATATTGATTCTGATGATACAGGTCATTAAACGAAAATTGAAGCCCAAAACCCCTTTGCTCCCACTCCAGGGAAGCAACGGGCCGCCCTTCGACCTCAACTTCAAAGGTTTTATACTTCAAGGTAACTTTTACCTTTTGTGAGCGCCGAAGCCTACCCGCTTTTCCAACAAGAAGTAAAAATGCCCCTTGTTCATCAATGGAGCGTAATTGGGCTGCGACTTCTGTTTCATCCCATCTTAACTGTGCTGAGAGATGAGGAATAGCACTGAGCTTGCCTTCGTACCATTTTAATTGTGGATTGACTTGAGCCTGGTCCAAAATATCTTCCGTCTGAAGGTAAAGCGCGTAAACGAGCATTCCTAATCCAATGCTCATTAAAAATCGCATCCCGTCGTGACGAACTACGGACTGAAAAACCTCGGTCACCACCAGCCCTGTCCACACCCCGTAAAAGGCGATCCTAAACTTAAAGCGGCCCACGCAAAGTAATCTCCAAAACAAAATCAAGGCTAGAATTTGTAGGACGATCAAGGGCCTTAAGCGAAACCATACTTCTGCCGACCCTAAGTCGTACCACTGAATTTCACTCCAAAGACTGGTCATCCCCAGTCCGATTAAAAACCAGGTCAGCCAGCGATGCCCCCAAAACCGATATTTATAAGCTGGACTTGACTTCATAACAAAGAGTGTGAAGCTGAATCCCTTTTTTGCCAAGAAAGTTTTGGGGTGTTGCGTCTTTACCGTAGTGAACCCAGCCAAACCAAGGAGTGTCCAACCCCACTTTTCCCGCATGAAGTGCACTTTGAATGGCCGAATGCCACTCCGATGGAAGTCCATTGGGTGCGGGCTGCGCTTGTTCGAGCATCATTTTCTTTTTCAGCTCCTGGTGCGCTAGCCACCAGAGTTCCGGTGAACCAATATCAAGCCACAAGCCATCAAAGTTTAAAAAACCTACTTTCCCCTTTTTTATCCACGGCTCCAATACGTCCGGAACAAATTCCGCTGGCTGTCCACTGGATAACCCCTCAAACGCTTTTGTCTCAAATACAGCGACTCCGGTATAAAAAGCGGTTCCCTGTTTTTTTTCTCCAAAACCAGTAATCAAACCGGACTGAGCATCAGTGTGAATTTCACGGTAGATTTCGTGTGTTTTCTGTAAAAGTTCGCCCGAAGCCAATACTAACGTCATCACGACTCCATGCTTCTGCTTCAGTTCAAGATGCCGCTGCTCCAGCGCGGCCAATGAAACCGCGCAAATCGAATCGGCGTTCATGGCAAAAAAAGTCTGCTCTTTTAAAAAAGGTAAAGCCTGTTTTATTCCACCGGCACTCCCCAATAGTTGCTGGGACTCGTCACTCACTGTGACTTTAAAGGACTGCTCACTTTGTCGCGAAAAAAGTCCAGAAATTTTCGCCAAATGCTGATTCATTTGTCCGGAGTGGGCGTGAACGTTAACCACCACTTCGCCTACGCGTTGGGCATAAATTTGCGTGAGCGAAAAATCAATGCACGGAATTCCCATCACTGGAACTAACGGCTTTGGAATAATATCCGTGAAAGGCTTTAATCGGGTCCCTAAACCTGCCGCTAAAACCAGGGCCTTAGAAATAGTAGTACTGATAAAGGACCTCGCGAAGTTCTGAAAACTCAGGATATTTGAGCAAGTTCCTTCTTACATTTTCAAAGGTGTTCCCGATAAACTTTAAATAAGCGGGGTTGCCCCGTCGATTCAAAAATGAAGCAAAGCTCCCAATCGCCTTAAAGTTTCGCTGAACGGACATTAAATCAAAAATACGATAAAAATGCTCCCTGCTTTGCACGGGATTACCGTGGGCTTTCATTTGTTCCATGTAATAATCTACCAATATTTCAACTTGCCGTTCGCCCAACTGGTAATAACTATCACGCAAAAGTGAAGCTAAATCTTTATCGGTAG
>CAIMNF010000238.1 GCA_903842755.1 Oligoflexia bacterium | reverse complement strand
AACAAGGTTGGATAGGCTACACATTAAAAGAGGCACAACAAGCTAAAACAAAGGCATGGGCGACAGACGGAATCTGGGACGTACAAAACTGCTGGATTCCCTTCGCCGCACTTAACGCAGACTGAAGTTACGTTAAGTTCTTCTTTACTGTGAATCTGGAAACGGGTTCATAGTTCTTGAGCGTGTCTGTCTGATTCATAAAAATAACAATTAGAAGAAATCAAGGAATTAATCTAAACTGACACACAACAGATAGCAATGATTTGAAGGCGCTAAATGAATGAGATGCTTCATCATGAAGTCCGAGAAAACAATCAGTTACTAACTCCGGGTCACTGGTTCTTTCATACAGGGCAATGGTGCATATGTGCTCAAGCATATAAAAATGCAAATGGACTTTGGACTGCTGAAATTCAATTGGCGGCTAAAGGCAAAGACTTCGGTAATGCAGAGTTCAAAACACTCAGTGAATTAAAGCAACATCTTTCCAAATATTATGCAACAAAGATTATCAGAGGCAAGTTACCAAGACAACTTGACCTCTAATTCACTTTTAAGGGTGCACACTATGACTAAGAAAATCAACAATAAAAACGCACGAGCCAGCTCAGCTCAATTCTTTGTTGCAGGGGAACTTTGCAGACGTGATTTGGTTGCTGTAGTAACAATGGGAAATTCGCCAAACACTGACGTACTTTGTAGCAATGCAGAAGGAACCAAGTTCGTTCACATTCAAGTCAAGACGTATGAGCCCGGACACAAAAAGGTAGCTGTTGGAAAGAAGGCTGAAATTGACTACGGTAAAAACTTTATTTGGGTACTAGCAGGAATGCCAACTACCAAAAAGTCAGATGCATTTGAGTACTACATAATCCCATCAAACATTGTTGCGCGGAATGTTAAGGAAGATTACGACAAGTGGCTAACGACTCCGGGGAAAAACGGTCAACAGCACAACACAACAGACATGAGGATTATTGACTTGCCTCCCAATGCCTCTATTTCAGGATGGCGTGTAGATAAGTACAAGAATCGCTGGGACATCATTGAAAAATTACTAAGTTAGCCCATCTCAGGGTCTAATTCATTTGCGTCAGCTTTGGGGAAAAACTTATTGATAAAGTTCATGGCTTCAGTTATGCCGTCTTCAGCATCCAAGAAGTCTGAGGAGTCTTCATCACCATCCCATTCATGAAATAGAAAATAATTTGAGTCCCCCAGTTTTTCTAATGTCTCTAAAAATTCATCTACGAATCCAGCGTAATCCAACTTGGCGAATTCTTTAAAATTTTCTTTATCAACATCATTCATCACACTTGAATTGCCGCCCATATCTTTGTGGTCTACAGCGTCATAGACAAATATGCGATTTTTCCTGCCAAGTCCTGCACACAATATTTTTTGTGTAGCTAGATTAAAAAACAAGAAATCAGGTTGGTGAACAGTGTTATCTGCTATCCAGTTCATTTTGGGATAAATCTTCGCTAATTTTGATGCCGTATCAATTTCACAGTTATCACTCAGGTGAATTATCAGCATGTGGTTAATGCAGTCGGTTCCAAGTGCTTTGTCCTTGGCTTGCACAAACTCTAATTGAGTACCCCCCTCCCAGTCATTGTCTTGACTCTTTAGAAATTCATGTGAGTACGCATCTACTAAGTAACCAGCCTTTCGTAGGTCGTTAAATAGCTGGGTAGCTTCTTCAGTACCGCTGTGAATATCCATTTTTTAACTCCTTGCAGTTAGTCCAAATTATTGCGAACTTTCAATATTTTGTCACGTGATTGACTGTTGGAAAACTGATATCTCCTTGAGACTCATAGAGATTCCAGCCTAGCGAAAAGTACATTTTTAATTAAAAACGAGTTCGAGAAGAGATAGAGCCTGAGCTGGCTCGACTCTTT
>CAIMNF010000237.1 GCA_903842755.1 Oligoflexia bacterium | reverse complement strand
GGCCTGGACCCCGAGGGACGAGAATGGGTTCGAGGTTTAATTAAAAATCTTAAGCAGAGAGGTAAAACCGTGCTGTTTTCCACTCATGCGCTTGAGGATGCGGCCGAACTTTCGGATCGTATTTTGGTTCTAAAGCAAGGCCACGTAGATTTTTTGGGTACGCCCGCTGATTTTTTAAAACAGGGAGGGCAGGGGCATGCGTGACCTGATCACTATTGCTACTCATACGGTTCGGGCGCTTATTCGTGATAAAATTCTTTATAATGTTCTATTTGTTGGGGTCTTTTTGCTCTTAGTGGGCTACTGGGCAGCCCTTTTGGTTTTTGGGCATCAAGACCGAGTCATGATTCATTTAGGAATGGCTGCAAACTCGCTGACCGTTTTGGCAATAGCAGTGACCACAGGTGCCCGGATCATCACCCAAGAAACCGAATCTCGCCTTTTATACTTAATTCTATCCAAGCCTATTTCCAGAGTTCATTACTGGTTAGGGAAATTGGCTGGCATTGGTCTTTTTTTAGCTCTAAATTTAGTTTTATTGATGACCGTCATGGCCCTTGGGGTTTATCAGGCGGGGGGGGAATGGAACCGGGCTTTTGTTCAAGGGGCCTCTTTGCTTTGGATTGAGTCCTGGATGATGTGTGCGTTTACGCTTTGGGTTTCGCTTTGGCTTTCGCCTGCGGTCAGTACCATGGCTGCGCTGAGTTTTATATTTATTGCCCACAATCACGAACAAATTGAATACGTCACCAAGCAAGAAGGGGTGATGAGTACGGTACTAAAATATATAAGTTACTTATTCCCTCGGTCTGATCAATTTATGTTAGACACCCGGATTTATTATGACTTACCCGTTACAGCCTATGAGTGGACGGTACGTTTTGGGTATGGGCTCATTTGGGTATCAATTTTTGTGCTTCTGGGCAATGCCTTCTTTTATCGGAAAAATCTGTGATCATGCCTTTTCATTTTTAACCGAACCTGTTTAAATAAATAACAAATGGAGCAGCTCAGTCCGTCCCTCATTAATCTCTTTATTGGGCGAAGACCATCCGCAGCGGCGCAACCATTCATAAGACAATCACGGCCGGAGCCGGCGGCGAATTTTTAGGAATTTAGGAGACGGAGCTCATGAGGGGAGACCCTTTGATTTTCCTAAGTTCCCGGGGATTGTCTTAAGAATGGTTCCGCTGCCGCGGGTTGGCTTCGCTCAATCGATGTATTTCCAAAGTAACCCCGCGACCCGAATATGATCTTCATTGATCATCGAATATCACTCAAATTGCAATCTTGAGCTTCTTTTCAATTGTTTCAATACGTGCTTCAAGAGGTGGCTTTTTTAAATACTCCTCAAGAGCAATTTTCATCAGAGCTTGATACTTCGTACCCGTTTCTTCGGCGCGTTCTTTGAAGGCATCCACAAGCGAAACCTTCATCCAAATAGTAATTCGCTCACTTGCGTTTGCAATATCAATATCAGCGGCGGTGATTTCATGCCTGCCATTCTTAGTCTTGCTCATCTTGGATTTCCTTCCACTTTTCAATTAATCGGATCTTGTTTGTTTTTACGAACTCTTGAAGTAATTTTAGTTCTTTGGGCTTATAGCCTTTCGAAAAAATGACTTCTTGGTGTTTGATCGTTATCTTGGCCTCACACTCTGCCATGTGCTTTTTTGGCGAATAGATATGCACATGCTCAGGGGTGTGGTCGTCAGATAAAATATAAACAACAAATTTTGAGAACCTAAACAAAGCACCCATTGATCATACAACATCATATATTATATGATGTTGTCAATTTAAAAGTGTAGCCACCATAATTTAACTCCAAAAGCATCTTGTTATGGGTCATTGACCAATGTTTTGACGTCCTCCCCGCCCTAAAGAGTGGGGGGGGACGTCAACCGCGTAAAGAAATCACTCACCGTCCCCACAATCCCTCAAATCTAACCGCAGCTACCCTAGTATAGAGCGCGGTATGTTTCGGGTCCCTGTGGCCTAGATAGTCTTGAATGAGCCTAAGATCATCGCCTTGATTGGCAAGGTAAAATCCGCATGAGTGCCTAAGCATGTGGGGAACAACCATCCAAAGTAAGATCAGGGGTACAATGACCAAGGTGCTGTTAAACTTCGCAGCAATAGCTAATCCCGCAAAAGTGCCAATTAAAAAGTAACGCTTTTTAATACTCAAATTTTGGCAGGTTAAGAAATAAATGGAAGTAAGTGTCCAATAAATGGCGCCCACGTCGTTTTTTGCAATCCAGGTATAGGGCCATAAAGTGGCGCTAGATACGCCGATAAGAGTAAAGAGGAGTGCAGCGTATTTTGGCAATTTTAAATTTTTTGCGATTGAAAATAGACAAAGTGCGCAGCCCGGAAGTGCGATTCCAGCGTGGCAAAATTGTCCAAAAAGATGCGCTTCAATCAACCCGCGATTCGGCAGTTGCGCAAACAGGATATGTCCCCAGCCCATTAAGTATTCCCATTGGGATGCCGCCATTGCTAATGGCAAGTTTGGCGGGATTTTTATAGTGCCTGCCTCCCACCAAATTCGCGGCGCGTATAAGTGATAAAAGAATGTTTTAAATACCAGATCACAATCAAGTTCAGTAAAGCTAGCAATCGCGCGAAAACGACTAACGCTTCGATAAGCAAACGAAATTTTAATTTTGTACTACGATTAAAATTCCGCTCAAGCTTTTTTTGAACTCGCCGATGAGACGTACGTGTGGTTTGTCTCATAGAATCACCCCCATTTCGTGAAAAGTGGGAACGAATCCATCTGTAACGGCTGGGTTTGGCGAAAAAAGGTGTGCAAAATTAAGGCCAGGTTTAATTCCAGAAAATAAGGGTAAAACTGGCCTTAGTTTTGTAAAATTCAAACAGAATGACTAAAAACAAGACCAAACCCTGCCGCCTCGTCCTAAGAATCCACGGTGGATGTAAAGCT
>CAIMNF010000236.1 GCA_903842755.1 Oligoflexia bacterium | reverse complement strand
TGAGCCAGAGTTAAAAAGTGTCGAATTGAGTCATCAGCTAGGTGCAGACGCGATCGAACTCCATACGGGCCGATTTTGTATGGCGTCTCAGGGAGCATTAGGCAAAAAAAGTTTAGCTCACCAAAAAATTGAATTCGATCGAATTTCTGAAGTGGCTCAGCGGGGAAAGCAATTGGGTGTTTATGTTCACGCGGGGCACGGGTTTGATGCAGTGAATGTAAAACCAATTGTGGATTTAAATATAATCGAAGAGTTTAATATTGGGCATTCCATCGTGTGTCGCGCTGCCTTTGTGGGGCTTAAACAAGCCGTTCGTGAAATGCTTGATGTGATTCAAAGTAGGAAGGGAAGAACATGATTCAGCCGTTATCACAATTGCGAATTTGCTCTAATCAAGAAATGCGAAAGTTGGATTCCATTGCCGAAAGCGAAATGGGCATTGGGCCAGTGATTTTGATGGAGAACGCGGGCCGGGCGGCAACCGAAATTTTGCTGAAAGAATTTCCCGAAGCCGGAATCGATCGGGATATTTTAGTGTTCGCCGGAAAAGGGAACAATGCCGGTGATGCCTTTGTGGTGGCAAGGCATTTGCTTTGTTTAGGGCGGCGGGTGCGCGTGTTTCATTTGGTGAGGGGCACGGATTACAAGGGTGCAACCTTGGAGAATTTTACGATCCTTCAAAAAATGAAAACCCGAATGATTCATTTAGAACAAGCCCAAGACCTGGAAGCTTTTTTTGATCAAGCGCGGGGGCCTCATTTGGCGGTAGATGGCATTATTGGAACAGGTCTTAAAGGAAATTTAGAAGGTCATTTTTACGAAGTGGTGGAGCTGATTAACCAACATGTCGAAAGCACCGTTAGTTTAGATATTCCAACCGGTGTGAGTGGTGATTCGGGACAAGTGATGGGCACGGCCATACAAGCGGCCTTGACCATTTCTTTTGGATTTCCCCGGTTAGGGCATTTTTTGCCTCCGGGGGCCACCTTTCGAGGAAAACTGGTGAACGTTGATATTTCACTGCCGGCGCGCTTTAATCACGAAGGCAATAAATATTTATTAAGGGCTAAGACGGTGGCAGGCAAAATTATTCGTCGCGACCGTTATGCGCATAAAAATACCTTCGGCCATGTTTTTTTAATGGGCGGCTCCGTCGGAAGAACGGGTGCGATTGCGATGGCAACTCAAGCGGCGTTGCGCACGGGTGTTGGGCTTGCGACTGCAGCGACATGGACCGATGCTTTGGGATTGCTAACCCAGCAGTTACCCGTCGAAGCAATGACGTTTCCAATTCCAGATCATGAGTCTAATTATTCAAAATATTTGGAGCACTTAAAGACGTTTTCTGCAGTGGTCGTTGGTCCAGGCATGGGATTTAAACCCGAAGCGCGAAAATTACTTGAAGTATTAGTTCAAAACTATTCGGGCCCGATGATCTTGGATGCCGACGCGTTAAATATTATTTCCGAATTTGGATTGCACGATTTGTTAAAGCATCGAAAACAGCCAACGATTTTAACGCCACACCCTGGTGAAATGTCACGACTCCTAAAATGGAAGAAAGAAGAAGTAACCCATGACCCCGTAGGGGCTGTTCAGAAATGCGTAGAGCTTACCCATTCGGTAGTCATCTTAAAAGGTGCGGCGACGCTATTGTCTTCCCCGGACGAAGTTTTTTATGTGAATCATTTTCCTAATGCCGGAATGGCGACCGCTGGGAGTGGTGATGTGTTGGCGGGCATGGTGGGAGCATTGGTTGCTCAGGGCATTTCGGCCTTTGATGCGGCTCAGGTCGGAGTATATCTGCATAGTTTAGCTGGGTTTAGAGCAAGTCAAAGCGTGAGTCAGCGTGGAATGATTGCGACCGATATTATTGCCCATATACCGGATGCATACGAAGAGTTAAAGAAAAAGTATGAAGACGAAGAAGAGCCACGAATGGCGAAATTGCTCTGAGGCTGACCTAAAGCTCAATATTGAACAGTGGAAAAGTGAATTGGGTGATGCGCTCTTTAAATCGGTTCTATTTCTAGAAGGCGAAATGGGCGCCGGAAAATCAACGTTTGCGCGGGTATTTCTTGAGCAGCTTTGCCCAGAGCAACTCACTCGCGGAAGTCCGACGTTTCCCATTATTCAACAGTATAAAACCTCCGAAGGACTTCCGGTGTATCACATTGACCTTTATCGCCTTAAAAATGAGCAAGAACTTGATGATATCGGAATGGACTCGGTACTTGAGGCGTCTCCGAGTTTGATCATGATCGAGTGGGGATCTTTATTTCCAGATTACTTTGAGTTTTTGGGAGCTCCTCAGTTGAATAAAACGTGCTATCGCGTTCAGATTCAAGCCAGAGCCGAGGACACGAATGGTCTATCACGCGATTATTTTATTAAGACGCTAGATCGAGTTCAATTGAAATAGAACCGTCATCTTCAGTCAGTGTTGGAGCCGGCCCTTTTTTGGGTGGGCTTTCTGTTTGCCCCGCAAAGAGAGCAAGTAACTCATTTTTTGAGGCGGACAGGGACTGTTCGGATTGAAGGACGATGACCTCTTCTGCCGTTTCCGGTGTGCGAATAATTTGAATAAAAGATGGTTTTTCGCAGCCAAAAGTTGCATTAATCACAGTGTCTGACACGTGAAATTCATGGAAGGGCGCCGATGCCTGAAGGGCTTTCCAATCCAACTCCATGCGGTCTAGAATTTGGCCTTGCCATGCGGCCCACTGCCCATTACGGGGAATGGTACGATCATAGAGGAATTTCTGATCCTTCAAGATAAAATAGTGCTGAACCAAAACTCCTAACGATTCTAAGGAAACCTGTTTTCGGGCAGCGGATTTTTGGATGGGTGGTGGTGGGGCATATTCCGTTTCGGGAGAAAGTTCGATCGAAAGTTCGGAGGATTCTTCACGGGGTAACGGCTTGATTTTAGGCGCTTCTGGTTGTGTTGGTTTCGGCGATGAAGTGCCGCCGGTGCGATCGAGTAATCGCGTAAGATTGGGTACCTCTCCACTCCACTCGGCTTCAGCGATTGAAAAGATCGAATCTGCGTCTTCAGTATTCTTTGGATTATTGGCCATTCAACAGTTCTCCTAATAACCTATCGGTTCAGGGGGTAATAGCTTGAAAATAATCTGAAATTTTAATTTAAACTAAAAAAATTGCCTTTAGTTAACCCTTTGTTATTGTGACTAAAAGTAGTTATTTTTAAATAAGCAAAATATAGTTGACGAATGTGGCATGATAATGGTAGAAAATATAAACGCTCAGTTAAGGCTAACTGGGGAGGAGTCAATATTTTTACGAGCAGTGCTCTTACGAGGTTGTTCAGAGGAATGTTGAAAAAATAGTGAATGAATCAGTAAAGAGCAAAAAATTCGCAGGAGGAAAGTATCAATGCGTTTAACATCAAAAGGTCGATATGCGGTTCGTGCCATCTTAGATTTGACGTTTAATTCAAACGGAAAGCCTGTTCGACTACAAGAAATTTCTGAACGCCAGAATATTTCATTGCACTACTTGGAGCAATTGTTTCGTCGATTGCGTAAGGGTGCAGTAGTGAAGAGTGTGCGTGGTCCAGGCGGCGGTTATGTATTAGCAAGAACCATGGACGATATTACGGTAAAAGAAGTTCTCACCAGCGTAGGAGAGAACATTAATCCCGCTAAAGATTTAGTGGGCACCGGTGATTTAAAGAGTGACACGGTCGAATTCGTTCTCACCAAAACCTATTTCGAAAATTTAGGGGTGATCATGCAAGAGTATTTGACGACTACATCGGTAGGCGACTTAATTCGTAAAGCGCGTGGTCAGCAAGAACTTCCGAAGTCAGCACAAGCATTACTCAATCGTCCGAGCGCAGGTGCAGGAGCAACTTTGGATGTGGCTAAAGAACGTCCAGTATCTTGATTATAATGCAGGATCTGGTCTCTCTGAATTAGTACATCAAAAACTAGTTTCCCTTCTAAAAGATGAAGGGGAAGGTGGTCTTTTTTTAGCGAACCCGTCCAGCAGGCATCGGCTTGGGCAGCGGGTCGGTCACCATCTTTATCAAGCTAAATCGTCGGTGGCGAAATCTCTGGGAGATCGAATTGCTACCGACGATCTTTTTTTTACATCTTCCGGAACCGAATCAAACCAAACGGTGATCCGTTCGGCCGTCGAGCTAGGAATTGAAGCCTTTTTTATTGGGTCGATCGAGCATTCGGCCACCGCTGAACTCCTTCCCTGGCTGGAAAAAAAATGTCCATTGGTCAGAGTCGTACCCGTATTGCCGCAGGGGCAATATGATCTTGCTGCATTGGCGGCATTATTAGATGAAGCGAAAGGATTAGGGCTAAAGAGCGCATTTGTGTCTTTAGCGTGGGTTAATCACGAAACTGGAGTCATTCAAGACATTCCTCGTCTAGGCGAGGTCCTCCAAGCCGCGAATCTTGCCACCACTCTCCATTTAGATGCAGCTCAAGCTTGGGGAAAAGTGCCTTTGAACCTTGAAAGTTCACCTGCAGACTATGTGACACTTTCGGCCCATAAAATTGGTGCGTTGGCAGGTACGGGGATTGTTTGGTGTAGAAAGGGAGCCCTGGTTCATCCCTTAATTGTAGGTTCACAACAGAGTGGTTTACGCGGCGGAACAGAAAACAGCTTAGGGATTATCGCAGCCGGGATCGCTGCAAGCGAGCTAAATCCAGTCGAATTTCAATTTAAAACTTCTCGCCTCCGCGATCATCTGGAATCATTTCTACTTCAGTGCAATGTCCCCGTAAGGATTTGGGGTGTAGAGAGTCCGCGGGTAGGAAATACGTCGCGTCTCGGCCTCTTAGGTTTTCAACGGTATGAAAACTGGGTTGAGCTACTCGATTTAAGAGGCTTCGCGGTAAGTCACGCCAGCGCATGCAAAAGCCAAGTGATTGAGCCATCCGGCATTTTGCTCGCGATGGGAGCCACAAAAATGGAAGCGTTAAACTCGATTCGAGTTTCGGTAGGCCCTCAAAATACCATTGAAGAGATGGATCAGTTTGGAGATACTTTAAGAACGCTTATGCAACTTAAAATGGGTACTTCTGAATCAATAGCTGCTCGTCCGAAGTCCTCTCGCAAACGAAGTATTGAGAACCAAATATGAGGCAGCATCAAAAGGAATCCGAAAAGGTTTTAGTATCCATTGGCAGTGGTTTAGGAAGTTTGGTGGTGGCATGGCTGCTGAAAAAGCAAGGCAGGCAATTGCGGGGAGTCTATTTTGATTTCATTCAAGATCCTGCACGAACGCAGTGGATGAAACAAATTGAGAAAAAAATGGGAATCCCCATTCAGATCCTAGACGTTACGGAAGAGCTAGAAAAGCACATCGTGCAGCCTTGGATTATCGCGCGGAAACAAGGGATCGATGTGAGCATGCGGAAACTTTTTCAGCATTCGATATTGTTTCCAAAGCTATTTGAACTCAAAAACTCATATCATTTTGATAAAGTTGCGACCGGGCATTTTGCAATTACTCAGTACGATGAACTGGATCAAGTAATGCGCATCATGCGTTCCGTCGAAGCGGAACGTGACGAAGCAGAATTTCTGCTCGGCCTCAATCAATCCGAAATCAGAAGTTTAGACTTGCCGTTAGGAAGTATTCCGTCTTCGATGACGGATCGAATTGCCGTGGAGCTAGGATTAGATCAGTTAGAGCCCATCAGGACGCATCCGATTTGGAAAAAATTGCAGGAATTTGCCCTCAATTCACTAGGGGAAGCGGCTCACCGTACGTACGATGTTTATTCAATTACCGGCGAGAAACTGGGCACGGCTCCGAACGGGATTAGTTTTTCTGTTGGGGATGAGTGGGTTAATTTAAAAGAGGAACGTAATTACGATGATCGGGTTGTGAAAGAAAAACTGTACGTCTTCAAAACCGATGTAAAATCTGGAATCATGCAAGTTGGTACTTTGAAACAGCGAGTGATTCATCAAGTGACCTTAAAGTCACTGTATTGGTTTGTGCAGAGTGATTTAAAAATGAAGGGGCTGGAATGCTCCATGATTTGGAGTAATCCTACCGTAGCTGCGCCTGTGAAGCTTTTAGAGTATGAGGGGCATCGTGCTCGCGCCTTCCTCACCGAACCGTTAAAAAAAGAAGAAGCCGATGTCTTTTCTGGGCAAACTGTACTTTGGGTCAGCGGGAACGAGATATTGGGTGGGGCAGAGGTTTCTTCGTGTGAGTAGTTCTAAAGAGTCTGCGCAGTTTTACATTAAATCCTTGGGATGCAAGGCTAATTTTTCAGATGGGCAGGAGATTGAAACAGGGCTCAGAAATATTGGACTATCGCCTGCAAGGAATTGGATGAATGCTGACGTGGTTGTCGTCAATTCATGCACTGTAACTGATGAGGCCGACCACCAGTCTCAAAAGTGGGTAAGAGATATTGCCCGGAAAAATCCAAAAGCAAAAATAATTTATACGGGTTGTGCTGCAGAAGTAAATTCGGAGGGTGCACTCAAAATTCCCGGTGTGGGAGCGGTGCTCGGTAATCAGGATAAGCCGAAAGCAGCCGCTTTGATTCGGGAGTATTTGGATTCGAAAACAGAGCATCCTGTCGCACTCGGTGGGGTTAGTCCTTATACAGAAATTCTTTCAAGACATCCCCATGATCGGGAGTGGAGTCTGCCCAGTGAACGGCTTGAGCCCGTGCAAGCGCAAGAAAGTGATCGCGTGACGTTTAGAACACGGGCCTTTTTAAAGATTCAAGAAGGCTGCAATTCGTTTTGTACGTATTGCATTATTCCCTACGGGCGGGGCCCTGCTCGCAGCTTATCGGTGGAAGCCATTTTGTCAAAGATCCAACAATCGGTTGATATTGGAATTCAAGAAGTGATTTTGACGGGGACTAACCTAGGCGATTACGGAATGGATTGGACGGGATCAGCCGAGGACGCAGGTCGACGCGATTCGGTAGGGCTTCCGCAGCTCGATTTTTTGGTGGAACAGATTTTAACTCAAACCGGTTTGAAACGCTTACGAATAGGGTCACTTGATCCCACGGAAATTTCGCCAAAGCTCATGGAACTGATGGAGAATTACGAGGCGTTTTGTCCTCATTTTCATATGTCGCTCCAGCATGTGCAAACCAAAATTTTACGACTGATGAAACGAAAATACCAAGCGCACCACGTGGAAACCTGTCTGAACCAATTGGCCAAGTTGAAGCGAAAGCCCTTTGTGGGAATGGATTATATTACGGGGTTTCCTGGCGAAACGGACGAAGATTTTTTGAACAGCGTAAAGACGCTCGAACAACTTCCTTGGAATCGGCTCCATGTTTTTCCCTACAGTGAGCGGGAAGGAACCCCTGCAACCCGATTGGCAAACAGTGTTCCCCTAGCGGTCCGCAAGGAACGGGCAAAGCAGTTGCAACAGCTGAGCCTTGAACGCCTGGGGCAAAGTTTTTCATCTCAGAGAAGCGCCGGAAATACCGTGTTAAAAGGCGTTTTATTGGAGGGCCGCTACAAAGGACCTGATGGGACGCGGGATTGGGTTTCCGGGTATTCCGCGAATTATCAGCGGGTGATTATTCCATTGAAAACCCCTGAACATTTAAGGACCTGGAACCAATTAGTCCAAGTGGAAGTCAAACAATGGATTGTCGATAAAGCTGCGGGCGAAGTCATCTGGTTGGGGACATTGCAATGAACCACCAGTTTACCTTCGATGACTTACAAGAACAGATCAAATACCGATTTGGTGATTTGAGACTACTCATTCAGGCCTTGACGCACGTTTCATACGGCCATGAGAACTTAATCGAAAAACCGATCGCGCTTCGGGACAACGAGCGGCTTGAGTATTTGGGTGACGCTGTTTTAGATTTGGTCATTTCCGATTTATTGTTGGAATCGTTTCCAGAGGCGAACGAGGGGCAGCTCTCTAAAATGAGGGCGGCTGTGGTGAATGAAAAAACGCTCTTTGAAGTTTCAAAGTCGATTCACCTGAGTCACTTGGTGCGACTTGGAAAAGGGGAACAACGAACCGGGGGCGGGCAAAAGCCCTCCATTGTTTCGAGTGCCTTCGAGGCCGTCATTGCGGCCATTTATATTGATGGCGGATTTAATGCAGTTTACCCGGTCGTGCGTTATTTATTTGCTCCGCTGTTCAAAACCGAAAACTGCGCGATTGCGTTTCAAGATTATAAAACAAAACTACAAGAATTGGTGCAGGGGCGATTTCGGGTAACCCCCGTCTATCATTTGGTGAGTGCAACCGGGCCAGACCATGCAAAGATTTTTCAAGTCGAGGTCCGCATGAAAGATCAATTGTTGGCGCAATCGCAAGGAGCTTCGAAAAAAGAAGCCGAACAAAATGCCGCCAAAGCAGCGCTCAGCTGTCTTCCGGAAGTTGAATTAGAAAAAGAGGAAAAATGAAATCAGGAATAGTCGTCCTTCTGGGGCGCCCCAATGTGGGGAAGTCTACCCTATTAAATGCAGTGTTGAAGGAAGACCTGTCGATCGTTACGCCCAAGGCGCAAACAACGCGCGATCAAATTCGGGGCATTTTAAACGAGCCGCGCGGGCAAGTTGTATTTATAGATACCCCGGGGGTGCATAAAGCAAAAGAAGGCGGAATCAACGCCTTTATGATTCAAGAGGTAAAGAAGGCCCTCGACGGACCCGACTTGGTGATCTATTTGATCGATCCAATGAGTAAGGTCAGTGCCGAACGACTGATGTTGGAGTATTTGAAAGAGGCTTCGTCCAAGCTAATCCTTTTGGTGAATAAAGCGGATTTAGTCAAAGTGCACGCGGAACAATTTAAGTGGCTGGATCCTTGGATTGACGAGGTGAAGCAGGAGTTGCAGGGAACGCGCTGTGAGTGGATCGCAACGCATTCCATTTCGGCAGTAAAAAAGAAGGGAGTAAAGGAACTCCTTCAACTTATTTTTGATGAATTGCCGAACGGCGAGCCGCTTTACCCGGTCGACGATAGCTTAACGGATCGTTCGCTCCGTTTTATTGTCGCAGAATTGATTCGTAAACAATTGTTTATGAATCTGGGCGATGAAATCCCCTACAGCTGTGCCGTGGAGATTGAATCCTTCAAAGAAAACAAAAAACCGGTCGTCATTCAAGCCATGATTTATGTAGAACGCGAGAGTCAAAAGGGAATGGTCATTGGTTCACAGGGCAAGAAAATTAAAGAAATTGGTACCGCTGCCAGAAAAGAAATAGAAAAACTGATGGGAGAAAAAGTTTTTCTTGAACTCCGGGTGAAGGTTTTAGCGGCCTGGACATCGGAGCAAACCAAATTAAAGTCATTGGGATACGAATTAGAAAAGAGATCACGCAAATGAATGTTGTTATTGTCGGTAGGCCCAATGTAGGGAAAAGTTCGTTGTTTAACCGACTTTTAGGTAAGAAACGATCGTTGGTACTGGATGTGTCCGGCGTTACCCGCGATCGGATTGTGGAACCCATTACTTGGTGGGTGGGCGGAAAGGAATATCGGTTTAATTTAATTGATACCGGTGGCCTTGGGCCCGGAAACTTTGCGGAAGAAATTAAGCAACAGGTCAAAACCGCGCTCGAAGAAGCGTCGCTCGTTCTTTGGGTCATGGACATTCGCGCAGGACTGACCACAGGGGACCGCGAGGTCCACCACGAACTACGCAAAGCAGGCGTTACCGAACGGATGCCGGTGATCGGCATTTTGAATAAATCCGATTCTGATCTTTTGGATGAGGAGATGAATGAATTTTATAAAATTGGCTTAGAGCAAATGATCCCTCTTTCTGCTGAACACGATTTGGGCATTGAAGATTTAAAAGATTTGCTCGTGCAGACCGCCGCATTTCAAGGGGCAAGAGTAAAAAGAAACGATGCGGATGGAGACGATGCGGATGAAGTCAATGCGGATGGAGGCAGTGTTCCCGATGCACCCGAAGTAAAAACTCGTGCGCCACGAATTCCCAACGTAGCGATCATCGGCCAGCCGAATGTGGGGAAGTCTACTTTGTTAAATGCGATTTCGGGCGAGACTCGCTCCATCGTCAGTAACATTGCCGGGACCACTGTGGATTCGATCGACACTAAAATTAATTGGCATGGAAAAGAAATGGTTCTGATCGATACCGCGGGAATCAGGCGCAAAGATAAAACGGAGCAAGGAATTGAAGTGCTGTCGGTCGTGCAGTCTAAAAAAACCTTGGAGCGCGCCGATATTGCCTTGCTGATGATGGATGCCGAAAAAGGGGTCTATGATCAAGATGAGAAAATTGCAGGCTTGATTGAAGACGCAGGCTGCAGTGTGATTTTAGTGCTCAATAAGTGGGACCTCCAAGAACAGAACGCAGATTTTTCGCAGAAAGAGGCCGAGAAAATGCTGCGGGAAAAAATTCGCTTTCTGGGGTACGCGCCCCTGGTCTTTTTGACCGCAAAAGATGGAATTGGGTTAGACCGCTTATTTAGAATGATTCAATATGTATTAGAACAACGGTGGGTAAAAGTGCCCACGCGGGACTTGACGGATTTCTTTAAAACCGAATCCGAAATCCACAATCCGGGTAATGCAAAGTTCTATATGACTCATCAAACAGGGCGTAATCCGCCTACCTTTGTTTCGCATGTAAATGACCCACGTAAAATTCATTTTAGTTTAAGCCGCCATATGGTGAAAGCCATCCGCGAGCGTTGGGGGTTTTTAGGGACGCCCATTCGGTTAAGTTTTACCAAGACCAAAAACAGTGGCGAAAAATCCGAAAAGTAAAAATGAAGAATCACCTGAGCCGCGAAACCAGTCCTTATTTATTGCAGCACCAAGACCACCCCGTACAGTGGTATCCTTGGGGCGACGAAGCTTTAGCGCGAGCAAAAGTCGAACAAAAGCCTATTTTGTTAAGCATCGGCTATTCAGCGTGCCATTGGTGCCATGTCATGGCGCACGAGTGTTTTGAAAATCATGAAATCGCCGCAGTAATGAATGAGCGGTACATCAACATTAAAGTGGACCGTGAGGAGCGGCCCGATTTGGACCAAATTTACCAGCCCGTAGCGCAAATGATTACCCGGGGTGGAGGATGGCCGCTCACGGTTTTTTTAACGCCAGATTTAAAGCCCTTTTACGGGGGGACTTATTTTCCACCCACGGATCGGTACGGACGGCCGGGCTTTCCCCGACTCTTGGTGGCTCTTTCGGAAAATTTTAAAAACAACCCGCAGGAGATTTTAGAGCGAGCCGAAAAAATGACGGAAATTATCGAAGATTCCGACGAATTTTCGGGCAATGAGAATTTTAGGGATCTTAAAACGGTAGCCCAGAATCAGTTTTCAGCCAAAGAAGCGCGCCAAACGCTGATCGACAGTTATGAATATTTGCTCGCCCGTGTGGACTGGCAACACGGGGGTTTTGGGGGCGCACCGAAATTTCCGAATGTGATGGCCCTGCAATTTTTATGGCGAATGAGTCAAATGCGTTGGGTGCCGCAATTGCGCCGTGAAGCCGGCCAAGCGGCAGTGCACTTGTCCCTGGAAAAGATGGGGATGGGCGGTATTTTTGATCAAATTGGCGGTGGATTTCATCGTTATTCGGTCGACGAGTTTTGGACCATTCCCCACTTCGAAAAAATGCTTTACGATAACGCATTATTGTTATCGCTGTATAGCGAAGTGGTCCTGACGTTAGAGCAGGAACCGACCGAACGTTCGCCAGAGCAACTTATTTTTTATAAAAGAATTATTGAAAAAACAGCAGCGTTCGTGAAACGCGAGCTAACCGATGAGTCCGGCTGTTTTTATACTGCACTCGATGCCGACAGTGAAGGGGGCGAAGGTAAATTTTTTGTCTGGAATGAGCAGACCTTAGCCGAAACTCTCACAGAATCCGAGCTAAAGATTTTGGGCGAAGTCTGCGACCTTTCGCCGGGGGGAAACTTCGAAGACGGTCAATGGGCGCTCCGGATTCGTGACGACATCGCTGATCGGAATGCCGATTGGGCCCAGATTCAATCCAAACTCTTTACGGCGCGTGCGAAACGCATTCGTCCCGGATTAGACTCTAAAGTTTTAGTTTCTTGGAATGCGCTGATGGTGAGCGGACTTAGCCTTGCCGCTCTTGCCCTAAAAGATCCGAACGGGGATTGTTCGCAAATGGCGCGAAAGGCATTTGAGAATCTGATCCAGTACGCAGACCAAACCGAAGGTGGCTTAGCCGCCACGATTCAAGGGGGTGTTCCCCGCGGCCAAGGTTTTTTGGACGATTACGCGTTTTGCTGTAAAGCCGCGTTGGA
>CAIMNF010000235.1 GCA_903842755.1 Oligoflexia bacterium | reverse complement strand
TCGCCCGTGGATTTCATTTCGGGGCCAAGAACGGGGTCCACATTCGGAAACTTATGGAACGGAAATACGGGGGCTTTGACGTTGTAGGTTTTTAGGCCGCGGTCAAAGTCTTGCGTGTAGCCTAATTCTTTAAGCTTTCGTCCTAACATTAACTGTACCGCAATTTTGATGACGGGGGTTCCTACTGCCTTACTGACGAACGGAGCGGTACGTGATGCGCGCGGGTTTACTTCGATTAAGTAAATTTCATCGCCTAAGACGGCAAATTGAACGTTCATCATACCGAGTACGTTTAATTTACGCGCTAAAATCCGGGTATACGTGCGAATCCGGTCCACGATGTTTCTGGGCAATGAGCGAGGAGGGAGGCAAGAGGCGCTATCGCCCGAGTGAATTCCGGCTTCCTCGATGTGTTCCATGACGCCAGCAATGAGGGTCGTTTCGCCGTCGGATAGTGCGTCGACGTCCACTTCCGTGGCGTGATCCAAAAAGCGATCCATCAGAACCGGGTGTTTTCCTGAAACTAACATGGCGTCGTCAATGTATTCTTTGAGAAAATTCATGGAGCGGACAATTTTCATTCCGCGACCACCGAGTACGTAGGAGGGGCGCAGAAGTAATGGAAAGCCCAGTTCCTCGGCCCGGACAAGAGCTTCTTCTTTTGAATGTGCGATCGTGGATTTGGGCTGATGCAAGCGGTACGGAAGAATATCTTTTACCAAGTGATCAAAACGCTCGCGGTCTTCGGCAAGGTCAATGTTGTCGGTCGTGGTCCCTAGAATTTTTAAACCGCCTGCCTCTAGCGCTTTTGCAATTTTAAGCGGCGTTTGGCCACCTAGTTGCACGATGACGCCCAAGGGTTTTTCCAGGGCTGCAATGTTTAACACGTATTCGGGGGTAAGCGGCTCAAAATAAAGGCGGTCCGAAATATCAAAATCGGTGCTGACGGTTTCCGGATTACAATTCACCATGATGGTTTCGTAACCCGCCGTCCTTAAGGCCATGGCCGCGTGAACACACGAATAATCAAACTCAATGCCTTGACCAATTCGGTTAGGGCCGCTGCCCAAGATCATTACTTTTTTGGTGTTTTTGCTAGGAATCGATTCGTTTTTTGTGCCTTGGTAACTGGAGTACCAGAAAGGTGTTTTTGCTTCGAATTCACCGGCGCAGGTATCGACCGGATGAAATGTTGGAAAAATAGAGGCTTTTTCGCGCGTTTTTCGGACCTCTTCGACGGGGACAGATTTAATTTCACCGATTGCTTGGTCGCTCCATCCTTGCATTTTTAGGGATTTTAAAAAGGCTGCCTCAAAGGGCCAAGGTTTTTCGACCATCTGTTTTTCATTTTTCATGATGCATTCTATTTGATCTAAGAACCAGGGGTCGATTTTGCTTTTTTCGTGAATCTGTTCAACAGTCGCGCCTTTTCTCATCGCATCGGCAACTGCCCAAATGCGTTGGGGGTGCGCTTTTTCAATCCGCTCCCAATAGATTCTTGGTTCGGGTAGGGCTTTGGGGTAGTTGGTTCGGACTTCCAGGCTGGAGAGAGCCTTTAAAAAAGATTCTTGAAAGCTACGCCCTAAAGCCATCACTTCACCCACGGACTTCATTTGGGTGCCGAGTTCAGGATTCGTTTGCTTAAATTTTTCAAAATCAAAGCGCGGAACTTTGGTGACGACGTAATCAATGCTCGGTTCGAACGACGCAGGCGTGGTTTTGGTAATGTCGTTTTTAAGTTCATCAAGCGTATAACCTACGGCAAGTTTTGCAGCAACGCGCGCAATGGGGAAGCCCGTGGCCTTCGACGCAAGCGCGCTTGAGCGGGAAACCCGCGGGTTCATTTCAATCACAATGACCCGTCCATTGGCGGGGTTAATCGCAAATTGAATATTGCTGCCGCCCGTTTCAACGCCAATGGCCCGAATAATTTTAATCGATTGGTTGCGGAGGTTTTGATATTCTTTGTCGGTTAGGGTTTGTGCGGGAGCGATCGTGATGCTGTCCCCCGTGTGCACGCCCATCGGATCCAAGTTCTCAATGGAACAAACAATAATCACGTTGTCTTTTTTATCGCGAACGACTTCAAGTTCGAACTCTTTCCAGCCCGTTAAACTTTCTTCTAC
>CAIMNF010000234.1 GCA_903842755.1 Oligoflexia bacterium | reverse complement strand
TAAGGGACTTGAAAAAGAATATCGAGAAAATGCAAAGGCATTGACTTCAAGAATTAAGGACAGTGAGGCGAAAAGGTCGTTACAGGCAATCGCTGAGCGGAGTGAGGATTTTAAGACTGAAAGTTTAGTGCAGGATGCGGAAGTTTTTCAAAAATTATCGATCGACTTAGAAAAAGAAGAGAAACAAAAGGAACGAATTTCTGAAAGTGATAAAATTAACATTGCATCGCTCATCATCATTGTTTTAGGTGGATTAATTTCCGCTTGGATTACCCTTAGAATCACAGGAAATTTGGCAAACTTAGTTGCGCGATTTTCAGACACGGTTAAATTGATCTCGGATACAGGTAAAGAGTTAAGCGATGTCTCCACGATCGTTGCGACATCCAGTCACGAGCAGGCGGCTGCGGTTCAAGAGACCTCGGCAGCCTTGAATGAAATTGCAAGTATGGTTTCACAGACTTCGCGGAACGCACAGGCTAGCTTGGAAGTTTCGGACCGGGTAGTGGGGTTAAGTCAAGAGGGTCGTGGGGTCATGGATCAAATGGTCAAAGCCATGGAAGCTATCGAACAATCCAATCAAGATTTGTTAGAGATCGCAAAGGTGATTGAAGAGATTGGTACAAAGGCAGCAGTGATCAATGACATTGTCTTTAAGACCCAACTTCTTTCTTTCAATGCTTCGATTGAGGCGGCCCGCGCGGGCGAACAAGGACGGGGGTTTTCTGTTGTGGCGGATGAAGTAGGCTCCTTAGCTAAATTGAGCGGCAATGCTGCTAATGGAATTCAACAATTATTAAAAACTAGCCAAGAGAAAGTTCAATTGACATTGAATATTATCCGAGGGCGGGTGCGCGATGGAAATCAGGTGAGTGAAAGTGCACTCAAAACTTTTATTCAAATCGCAGACTCTGTGGACTCGATCCAAGGACAAATTCGAAATTCTGCAGAAGCTACCTTGCAGCAACAAGCGGGTTTAGATCAAACGAGCGTAGCGATGAAAGAGTTAGATCAGTCTACGAAACGCAATAATCAAGCGGTGGTGAGTGCTCAGCGTGTCGGGACGGTTATTGAAACGGAAAGCCAAAAACTAAAAGAGATTACGCTTAATCTAGAAATGTTAGTCAAGGGAAAGGCAGCTTAAAATATGAGTCAGGCTAACGAAGCTCAGTTTGAAGTCAATGAAATGTTTATTTCCGCAACCGACGAGTTAGGGATTATTACCTCGGGTAACAGTGTTTTTGTCAGGGTGTCTGGATATTCAAAAGAGAAGTTGATTGGGGCCCCCCATAACATTATTCGCCATCCGGACATCCCTAAATCGGTATTTAAATATTTTTGGAGTGTGATCCAATCGGGAAAGCCCATTTGCGCGTATGTTAAAAATCGCTCGATCGATGGAAAACCCTATTGGGTATTTGCTTCCGTTGTGCCTGCAGGAAAAGGATATCTCTCCGTCAGAATCAAACCGACTTCTCCGTTTTTTACTGTCATACCGGCTCTTTACGCGAAAATGCTTGAGCGCGAAAAGCAAAAGGGGATCGACGCTGCCCTTGCACTATTAGGTGAAGAACTCAGCAAACTGGGCTTTAAAAGCTATGAAGATTTTATGCATCAGGCACTAGCAAAAGAGTTGCAGTGTCGGGACGAAGAGATTTCAAAATTAGGACTAGAATCTATTTCACTTCCACGGACTTCACATGCAGAAAGTAGGCAATATATTAGCCTAATGCATGAAATCAGTCAGTCCTCCTCAAAAGCGTTTGTCCGAGTGTACAAGAAGCTCGAAGAAGTTACCGCGCTGAGCGCAATTAGTGAGCAAGTGAAGAAAGTAAAAAACTCGTGCGAACGGCTAGAATATTTAAGTTTGAATATGTCAGTGACGGCAAATAAACTCGGCAAAGAAGGGCCTTCTCTTGCAACGATTTCGGCTACATTTCAGAAGTCATCCCGTGAAATTTCGGATCGATTGAACCGATTTTTTACCTCGTTAGATCAAGCCACCCAAGCGATTGGCGACATGAAGTTTCGAGTCGGACTTACACGCGTCTATATCGATATGTTGGCATTTCATTCTTTGGAAGAGCTCAATAGTTTAGATTTTGAAAATCGGCGTATTGAGGCGATGAATGAAATGCAGCAAGTGAACCAAACGGTTCAAGACTTGTTTAACCAAATGATGGATGACCAGCGCGCAGGCTTGCAGAGCTTAAAAGATTTTCGAGCGATGACCAATACGGTTAAAAATATTGTTCTTAGCCTAGATTTGATCCGAATGGGAGGCAAATTAGAGGGGTCCAGGACGATGCGAACCGAAGAAGCCTTTGGTCCTTATGTTGCCGAAATGCTCAATAGCATTGAAGCGATTGAAGCCCCAATCCAAGAGGTTTATCAGGTAACGGAAAAAATTATTTCATTAATGGAAGAAGTAAGAGTGGAGATGGGTGATGTGCGAATCCATTTAGTTGAAATGGATTTGTTGCGATACCGAGATTACAAAAGTATAGCGGCGGCAGTTGCTTAAGGGAGAATGTAAATGTCTGATATTGACTTAGAACTACTTGGATTTTTCTGCGACGAAGCAACCGATTTGTTAACACGCTGGGAAGCGCTCAGCATGGAATTGGAAAAAAGTGCCGATACGGGCAAAATTGACGAGCTATTCCGCTTGGCGCATAACCTCAAAGGTTCTTCACGATCGGTAGGATTGCAATCATTCGGGAATGCGATTCACAAAATTGAAGATGGGATTACCCTGTTAAAATCTGGAAAAGTTAAATTTTCCGGTGATGTCACCTTAGTGCTTCTCAAAGCGCAGGCATTTTTTCAGGAGTGGATCAATGAAGCCCGAAATAATCCTGCGGCAGAAAAAGATCCGACTGCACTGTATGCAGAATACGATAGGATTATGAGTGGCACAGCTGAAGTAGCGGCCGAACACGATGAAACACCAATCGAAACTTATGTAGAGAATTCGGTTCAAGCAGAGGAGCCTGTGGCGCAGACAGCGGCAGTCATACCCATTAAAAAGGAAACGGTCCAAGCCCCTCCGCCCCCAGCGCAAAAGCCTAGTCCAACCGCCGGAGATGAAACCGTCCGTGTTTCGGCGCGAAAGATTGAAGTTCTGATCGAGATGATGGGGGAACTTTCAATCCATCAGTCGGTCGTATTTCACGGATTACAAAATGCGAATCAATCTCGAAGTCCTCAAGTCATCCATTCGGCCTATTTAGGAAGAAAGTTAACGCGTGAGCTTTATGAGAAAACCTTAGCGCTGCGGATGGTCCCTGTGCAGCCTGTTTTTCAGCGGTTAGAAAGAACAATTAAAGAAATGGCGCGAACATTAGGCAAAGAAGTAGAAGTCGAAGTTTCGGGCGGTGAGGTCGAGTTAGATAAGACCGTTTGTGAAAAGATCGTTGAGCCTCTGACTCATATGGTTCGGAACTCGATCGATCATGGAATCGAATCCGTAGAAGACCGTCTGAAAGCGGGCAAGCCCCGAGCAGGAAAAGTAAAATTAAAAGCGGTTCAAGATTCAGGATCGGTCGGACTCTTTATTGAAGACGATGGAAAAGGGCTTAATTCCGAAAAAATTCTAGCGAAAGCCCTCAGTCAAGGCGTGATTACCGAACAAAGCAAGCTGGACCCGATGGAAGTTTACGCGTTGATTTTTTTACCAGGCTTTTCAACCGCTGAAAAAGTAACAGATGTTTCTGGCCGCGGAGTGGGAATGGATGTAGTCATGAAAACCGTAGAGTCGCTGAGGGGAGACATCAAAATTGGAAGTGAGTTGGGAAAAGGAACTAATTTTCAAATTACGCTACCGACAACCCTGAGTATCATTGATGCGCTCGTGATCAAGGTCAAAGATTCCATTTATGCAGTACCGGTGAGTGCGATTGATGAGATTGTCAATGTACACGATATTTCAATCGGCAGGCAAGATAAAATGCTTCAAATCGGGTCCCATGTCATTCCGGTTGAAGATTTGTCCGTTACCCTTCGGATGAGAAATCAAGTTGACTATGAGGCGAATGCCATTTTGGTTGTTCGAATGGGCAAGCAAAGAATTGGATTTAGAGTCGATGAGATTTGTGAGCAACAGCAGTTGGTGGTTCGGAAATTCGCACCCGGAATGGCCAATGTTTTTGGGTTAGCTGGTGCGACGATCTTGGCGAATGGCCAGCCCGGACTTATTGTAGACCTTCAATTTATTGCGGAACATTTTTTAAGTCAATTTACCTATCAACCCATGCAGGAGAAAGCAGCATGAATAATCAAGAACGCTATATTTTGTTTTATGTTGGAACAGAGCTTTACGGAACTCCATTATTAGATGTGCGCGAGGTGGTTGAATACCAGGTCCCCAAATACATGCCCAACATGGTGCCTCATTTTAGCGGTGTGATTAATATTCGAGGTTCGATCGTAGGCGTCATGGATCTGCGGAAGAAATTTTCAACTTCTCAGGAAATTACTAAAACCACGGCGTGCTTGGTGAGTGATAGCAATCAGGGATCGATTGCCGCGGTCGTGGACCGGGTCGATTCGGTGATCACTTTAGGCGACGATTTAATTGATCGGAAGCCACCGGTGGTGTCCGCGATTGCACAAGATTATCTCATTGGGGTTGCACGAGTCAAAGATCAACTGGTGACACTGATTGAGTTGCACCATCTTTTAAGCGATGAAAAATTGGTGAAGGTTTCGGCATAAAAAGGAAAGAGTATAACTATGAAATTCAATTTATCACTTACACATAAAATTACAGGTTTCACCGTCGGAATCGTGGTGATCTGCGGCGGGATTAATGGGTTCCAGTTTGAAAATATGGTCGACTCGGTGGTCATGAACGCAAAAACCGCGATGCTCACGGATTTACTCTCTGCCTCCGATAGCTTGTTTGTGCAAATGCATGATCAGATGGTTCAAACTCAAACCTTTGCTCAGTCTCCCGAATTAAAAGGGAATGACTATTCGGAGGTCTCGCGGCTGTTTGATCAAGAGGTTATGACGGTGGGGACAGACGATTTTATAGCTTTACTAAATGCCGAAGGAAAGCCGTTAGCAATGAGCTCAGTGAATGCTACTGGAAAGAAGCTTAATGTGGATGAGTTAAAGGAAGAGCTTTCCTTTCATGATCAATCTTGGTTTTCTAATTTAGTTAAAGGCAAAGTCCAAGGGGGAACCGTTGATCCAAGCTACCAGCCGTGGCTAGAAACCCTCTACGGAGAAGCGCGATATGTGACGCCTTTTTATCAGGTCGTTCCAGGGACCCAAGGTGCAGGATTGAGGGTACTCGTTCGTTTTGCCAATTTTAAATGGGCCGAAAGTGAATTGAATTCCTTTTCGGAGTCGATTGTTAAGCGCAAAAATATTTATCGCCATTTACAGCTGTATTTGGTGGATTCCAATGGGACAGTCATGTCCTTCTTAGATGGAAATATGGCGAAAGAGGGTGCGTCGGCAGTTGCGATGCATGAGGATGTAAAAGCCGTTCCCAAAAGTTTGGTGACCGAAGGATGGAAAACTGCAAAAGAGTTTGAGCAAATCAAAGCCGGCGTGGATTTAGTGAAGTCACCGGTAACGCATCAGGAGGCATATGTCACCTCTGTGCCACTTAAAAATCTTTCAGGCGCTGACGAAAAAGGTTGGTCCATGATGATGATTGTTTCTAAAGACGATGCGTTGGGGCGTTTTAAAGTGGCCTTCTATTGGTTTTATGGAGTCCTTTTTGCAAGTATTTTTATT
>CAIMNF010000233.1 GCA_903842755.1 Oligoflexia bacterium | reverse complement strand
TGCTGCAGGCACGGCAAGACGGCATACAAAATTATTTGAAGCTCATCGACTTAAATCATGCGGAAAGTTCCCGTGGGTTCCATTTGGAGCTGGCTTACCTTTACCGAAAAACAGGCAAAACTACCGAGGCTAAGGCCATTTATGATCGGTTCATTCAAAAGTATCCAAAAGAGTTTACCTTCTATCTTGCCGCTTCTAAATTCTATTTAGAATTGAAAGAATGGGATCAGGCAAGAAAGACTGCGGAAAGCGCGTATGAATATTCTTACGGCGATAATCGGATTCGTTGTATGGAGCAATTGGCCCGCGTGATGGCAGAGCAAGGGGAGTCCGAAAAGGCAGTTCAGCGAATCGATTCGTTTTTAAAGACGTTTAAGACTCCGCCAGAAGAGTTGCACCTGCGGACGCAGCGTTATATAAATGCCTTAAGTGATCTTAAGCAAAACTTGTTAAAGCAACCTAAACCGTAAAAAGGAAAAATTTTCATGCTACACCAACTCCTTGATTGGCTCAAATCCCTTCATCATCCAGAAACGTTTTCGCAATGGTTGGGAACGGGCGGGGTGTTCCTCATTACGGCAATTATTTTTGCCGAAACGGGCTTATTATTTGGGTTTTTTCTGCCGGGGGATTCGCTGCTTATTACTTCAGGTGTATTGGCAAATCCTACTAATCCCCATTATGTAATGGGATTATCGATTTGGACCCTGCAGATTTGTTTAACAGTCGCGGCCATTGTGGGCGATCAGGTGGGTTATTTTTTAGGGTTTAAAACGGGCGATTTGGTTTATCATCGCCCGGATGGTGTATTTTTTAAAAAGAAACACCTAGAGCGGGCCCATGATTTTTATGTAAAATATGGGGTGGCTGCAATTATTGCGTGCCGCTTTGTACCAATCCTGAGAACCTTTGTGCCCTTTATTGCCGGTGTTGCAAAGATGCCTTACAAAAAATATATCGCTTGGGATTGTTTGGGCGGAACGCTGTGGATCACGTCGATGATCTGGATTGGCTATTTTTTAGGTCAGACAGAACTCGCCAATCGCTTGGACAAAGTGGTGGTAATTGTTGTGTGTGTTTCCGTTTTACCGATGGTTGCGGGTGGATTAAGAACATGGTTTAAATCAAGATTAACGAAAGGATCAATTTAATATGGAAAAAATTTATGAGTTTAAAGTTCAAGATGCCAAAGGCCAAGAAGTTCCGCTTGCAAACTTTAAAGGAATGACACTGTTGATTGTCAATGTTGCAAGTGAATGCGGCTTCACCCCTCAGTATGAAGGTCTGCAAAAACTTTACGAAGCTTACCGCGAAAAGGGATTAGAAATCTTAGCGTTTCCATGCAATCAATTCGGCGGTCAAGAGCCGGGCGAAAATGAGGCCATTCAAAGCTTTTGTACGGGTCGGTTTGGAGTAAAGTTTCCAGTTCTTTCAAAAGTGGATGTGAATGGCGAAGCCGCTGCTCCCCTTTTTAATTATCTAAAAGAGGAAGCCCCAGGTATTTTAGGCACAAAAGCCATCAAGTGGAATTTTACAAAATTTTTAGTCTCCAAAGAGGGTAAAGTTTTAAAGCGCTTTGCGCCGAACGATAAGCCGGAAGAAATTGGGCCGGAAATTAGCGTGGTCCTTTGATATTGGGAACTGGGTTAACTCTAAGTTAGTTCCACCGGGTTTGCTTTTCATCCCAACGAAAGACCCACGCAATTGGGGCGGTGAAGGAACTGCGTGCGGCCGAGTGAAAAACGAGTATCGGAACGAAGCCCAGTAATCCAATGCCGCCAAAATTGAGCACGAACGCTACGGAATAAAACGCAAAAATCACGCTCCAAAATGGGCGCAGGAAGCGTCGAAGTGCGACCAGAAAGACCGCGGCTGGAATCGGATGAGGTTGAATGAACAGCCATCGCGTCCATTGCAGATTTCCAATCATCATTCGTTTCCGACGGT
>CAIMNF010000232.1 GCA_903842755.1 Oligoflexia bacterium | reverse complement strand
TGCTGAAGCGTTGTTTCCGAAATTCATCCTGATTGAAAATGTTCCTGGGATTGTGAGCTTCGATAAGGGAGGCACTGTCAAAGCCATATACAAATCTTTGGCGGATATTGGCTACACTGTGCAACACCGAATTTTATTCGCTGGGCATTACGGCATTCCACAGTTGCGCTTTAGGACGTTTTTCATCGGTTCAAGGGATGGTAAAATCCCACAATGGCCTGAGCCTTCACATTACTCTCAAGCAAGGGCCAATTTTACTGGCGGAAAAGAGTTGTGTCTGCCGTTGATGGAGTTGATGCGTCACCAGATGAAACCACAGCCAAAAGTCATTGACGCGATTTCAGATTTGCCTTTTGATGTAAACGAAGTATCAGGTGAAATAAAATACGCTTCACCGCCTAAATCAGACTATCAGAAACATTTGCGAAACGGCCATTCAATCGTTCATAATCACAAAGGGGCGAAATTGTCGGCAATCAATTTGCAACGTTTGAAGTTCATTCCACAAGGCGGAAGTTGGCGCGACATACCTTTTGACCTGCTGCCGCTGGGCATGAAAAAGGCTAGAAGGAGCGACCATACGAAGCGATATGGCCGATTGCATCCAGAAGGGATGTGCTCAACTATTTTAACGAAATGCGACCCGCACTGGGGGTGTTTTTTCCACCCCTTTGAAGACCGTGTGCTTACTGTTCGGGAGGCGGCTAGAATTCAGTCGTTCCCCGACCGATACGTTTTTTGTGGTAGTGTGGGCCAGCAATACGAACAGGTTGGCAATGCGGTTCCCCCGATGCTTGCCAAAGTTGTTGGCGAGCAAATCACTAAAGCCATAATGGCAACAACGAAAACCAAATAGCTCATGTCAAAAAACACGTTGCCAGCCAATACATTAATAGAAATTTTCGGACATGCGCCTGACGACTGTTCAGAAGACGCAAGATTGCTGTGGAAAACTGGCGTTTGCCCCTTCACAGCAACGACTTGTAGTAAGATAAATCACAACAGCGGTATAATTTACGGAACGTGTTCGGCCAAGACAGGCAACAGGTCTGTGATTATTTGCCCGAATCGTCTTTACGCCGATAAATATGACTGTATCCGAACAGTTTCGGAAGAAGCCTTCGGGAAAATTCCGATGCTCATGTTTAAGGATTACTGGGAAAATCGTTTAAATCATGCCAGCCAAGAAATCGTTGTGGCACTCGGCCAAAATAGCGGTAGGGAAATCAAACTTGGAACGCAGTTAAGTATGGATTGGGTGCTGGCTCGTGTAAAAGAGCGGAAGCTGCTGGAATACGTCGGCGTTGAAGTCCAAAGCATTGATATTACTGGAAATTATCGCGACAACTGGCACTACTTTAACCAGAAGAAATTTCTCTCTAAGCGTGTCGTTCCGCCTTCGGAAAACGGTTATAATTGGGCTAATGTTCATAAACGATTGATACCTCAAATCATCCGAAAGGGGCTTATTTACGGGAACAGCAACCTTGTGAAGCATGGTCTGTTTTTTGTTCTCCCAGAAATAGTCTATATGAAATTTGAAGATGTCATCGGCAAACTAAAACCCGTTTCTTCCCCAACAAAGGAAGTAATGACCGTTCACACATACGAGTTGGGAAATCCTGTTCCAGAGGGTAAAATACGACCCCTTAAGCACGTCAGGAAAGTCCAGTTTTTGGCCAAGGAATTTGCGGCTGCTTTCATCGCCGGGGCAAGCCTGCCATCAGGTAATGAATTGGACATACGCGTAAAGAATCTCCTTGGCGTTGATTGACGCAAACCGATTCATCATGGCTTACAACAACAATTTTATGACCGACTTCGCATCCGACCCGAAGTGGCCGTGAATGAGTCAGTCAAAAATATTGTTCCATTTCAAAAAAACGTCAGCCATCCACGATGCCGTTGCCACCCCATTTCATCCAATTCGTGCCCCCCTTCGTAAAATTCGTGTCTCGCCCCCCAGTAATTTTAAATCTCAAATTTTAAATTTGAAATTCCCTTCGCTATTAATGCGTCTTTATCATTAAAACATTGGCTTTTCCCCGGATTTGAAAAATTTCCCACTCGTTTTTCACCTGCCCCATTTCCGCTCACGTGAACCAAGCACCGGTTTTCCGCACCAATCAAGGCTAATCGTGCCTCATCAAGGCAAATCAAGCCATCCGATGGAAACGCGCAGGTGGGATTGCTCTGTGCTCCGGTGGCGGGGATATGGTTGGTCCTGCCCGGTCGTTGTGCGCCCTCGCGGAAAATCCCGTGCGCACTGAAAGGGATCGAGTCCGGTTGAGTATCGAACGCGCCGGGTGCCGGGCGCGCGTGCTCCCCAATTCCGGTTTTCGAGTTAAACCATTTTGTTCCCGCCGGGAATTTTCCGTAACATTTTGCCGGTTTTGCTTCTGATGGAGGCATGGACACGGTAAAAATGACTCCGCCACTGCCTGAACCCAGCCATTGCCCGCAATGCGGCACGCCCCTTGCGCCGGGAGCGTTGGCCGGGCTCTGCCCCGCCTGCCTGCTCCAGGCCGGTGCGG
>CAIMNF010000231.1 GCA_903842755.1 Oligoflexia bacterium | reverse complement strand
GGCATTTGGCAATTTATGCCAAAAACAGCGGCAAAAGATTTAAAAGTAAATGCCCTGATCGACGAGCGTTATGATCCCTTGAAATCAACCCGTGCAGCGGCAAAATTTTTAAAGGCGAATTACGAGCGGCTTGGCAATTGGTCGCTTGCCGTCATGGCGTACCATCAGGGGCCAGGTCTGGTTCAGCGGGCCGTTCAAAAGCTAAAAACTTCGGACCCGGTTCAAATCTGCCGCAGTTTTAGCGATCCGCAATTTCAGTTTGCCAGTCGCAATTATTTGTTCGAGTTCCTGGCTATTTTGGACGTAGATGCGGTTCACGGATTGTTCTTCAAAACAGGCGCCATTCCCGATCTTCCAAGCTTTATTACGGTTAGTTTCCAAAAAGATCGCTCGCTTTTGCAGGTGATTCAACAACTTAAGTTAAATGAGGCGGAAATCAAGCTCCTGAACCCGCATCTGCTCCCGCCGCTTTGGACGGGAAAATCAAATTTCCCGGCGCACTATCCCTTGAGGCTAAGCGGAATCAGCTTGGAAGAATTTAGAAAAGCTTTTATGCTGTAGGTTCATGTACATTATTGGAATTGCCGGGGGCTCCGGGTCAGGAAAAACAACGTTTACCCAAAAAGTTTTGGCACAAGTGAATGACCCACGCGTCGGAGTCATGCATCAAGATAATTACTACCTTTCGCAGCCGCCGCGCGAGTTGCTGGTGGACGGCGAACCAAACTTTGATCATCCCGATGCGTTTGACTGGCCCCTTTTGCGGAATCATTTAGGGTTACTCAAGGAATCGAAGCGGGTAGAGATGCCCATTTATGACTACGAGTCAGAAATGAGAACCAAAGAAGTACAAGTGCTTGGCCCCTGCAAAATTCTAATTTTAGAAGGTATTTTTGCGCTATGGGATCGCGACCTGCGCGAGCAAATGGATTTAAAATTTTATCTTCATGTGGAGTCGGATATTCGATTTATTCGCCGCCTTTTTCGCGATTTAAAAGACCGCGCCCGAACCTTAGAAGAAGTCATTCGGCAGTATTACGATTTGGTCAGGCCCATGCATCAAACCTATCTGGAACCCACCCGCCAGTACGCCGATATGATCGTGGGCGAAGAGACCGATACGGCAGCAAATGTCCTTTCGGCCATGATCAAGCAAAAGTTAAATGAGCTAAAAACATGAATCAAAAATTAAGGATTACCCCGTACGGCGGTTTAGGTGAAATCGGCATGAACTGCATGCTGCTTGAAACCGAAACCACGGCCATCCTGATTGATTGCGGGTTGATGTTTTCGGAACTGGATCATTTTGGGGTCGAGTTTGTGATTCCAAACTTTAGCCATTTATTAACTAAAAAAGAAAAAATCAAAGCCATTTTTGCAACCCACGGCCACGAGGACCATATCGGTGCGTTGCCTTTTTTAATCAAAGCAGGCTTAAGGGTGCCCGTCTATTCCTCGCAGTTCACAAGCCTAATGATTCGCGAGCGTTTGGCGGAATCTGGCTTAGCCGAATCCGTTCCTTTAAAAGTTTTGCATTCGGGCGGCGCAGTAACGATCGGAGATTTTACCGTAACCCCGGCTTCGGTCAATCACAGCATTATTGATGCGTTTGCGTTATTGATCGATACACCGCTTGGAAAAGTGGTGCATACGGGCGATTTTAAATTAGGGAATTCGGCCTATTTTGGCGATGTCATGGAATGGAATTTGTTTAAAAAGGCGGGAAGCGAGGGCGTTTTGTTGCTCCTTTCGGATTCCACCAACGTGGAACACACGCACGCGCCTAATCAAGAAGAATCCATTGTTCCGCATTTAGAGGAACTCATCCGCGAAGCCGAAGGCTTTGTGATTGTGACGCTCTTTTCGTCCAATGTAGGACGAGTGGCAAATCTGTTTAAACTTGCGCAAAAAATGGGCAAAAAAATTGCGTTAACGGGCCGAAGCATGGAACAAAATATTCGCTTAGCGCACGAGCGGGGAGCGATTCATTTCGATGGCGGCTCCATCATCCGGATCGATGAAGTGAATGAATACGACCGGAATAAAGTCATTATTCTTTCCACCGGCTGCCAGGGTGAGCCGCGCTCGGCCTTAAACCGCATCGCCCACGGCGAGCACGCCATTGTTAAACTTCGTCCCGAGGACACGGTCATCTTTAGTTCAAGCCAAATTCCAGGAAACGAAACTGCAATCAGTAAGCTTATCAATGAGCTTTTTAAGACAGGCCCGGAAGTCATCTATGATGCGGTCGAGGCGGTACACTCCAGCGGCCATGCTTCACGGCCAGAGCTTAAAAAAATGCTCGAAATGGTAAAACCAAAGTTTTTTGTGCCGATTCATGGGGAATACCGCCATTTAGTACATCACGCCGATTTAGCGTTAGAATGCGGAATTCCAGAAGACCATATCGCGGTGATTGAAAACGGCGAAATTTTCGAGGTGGGGCCTGATTCGCTCCAGGTTACCGAAACCATTACGGACCTTAAAATTTTGTTAGAGAATAGGTCTGGGCAAGAAATTACTAAGACTTTACTCAAGGACCGAAGAAAGCTTGCAGAGACGGGTGTTGTTTTTTGCTTGATGACACGGGAAAAGGAATCGGGGCGCATTTTATCAAAACCCGAAATTGTGGCCAAAGGATTAGTTGCCGAAAGGTTTGAGCTTTGGTTGTTAGAGGAAGCGGTAAAGGTGGTCGAAGCCGAGATCATCGAGTACAAAAAAGACTTAAGACAAGGCTACATCAATCCGAATTTTCCGGAACAAGTTCGCATTCAATTGCGGCGTTTTTTTGAGCGAAACGTAGGGAAAAAGCCCGTCGTCGTTCCGCTCGTGATGGACGTTTAGCCTAAGGTTTGCTAGGCTTAGGCCCATGGCATATCAACCCTCCGTTATTGAACCCAAGTGGCAAGCTTTCTGGGACGAAAAACAAACCTTTAAAACCGAAGACCCTTCCTTAAAGCCCAAGTATTATGTGCTCGATATGTTCCCTTATCCGTCCAGTACGGGGTTACACGTGGGTCATCCGGAAGGGTACACTGCGACCGATATTGTTGCCCGCTACAAACGCGCGCGCGGCTTCAATGTTTTGCACCCCATGGGTTGGGATGCGTTTGGACTTCCGGCCGAGCAATTCGCCATCAAGACGGGCGTGCATCCGGCTATCACCACACAAAACGCAATTGAAAATTTTAGACGGCAATTAAAAATGCTTGGGTTTAGTTACGATTGGTCGCGCGAGGTTTCTACCTGTGATCCGAACTATTACCACTGGACGCAGTGGATTTTTTTAAAACTGTACGAAAAGGGATTAGCCTACCAGACCGAAGTGGCCGTGAACTGGTGCCCGGAATTAAAAACGGTGTTGGCGAACGAAGAGGTGGTCGACGGTCGTTCGGAACGCGGGGGGCACCCCGTTTACCGAATGCCCATGCGCCAATGGATGCTAAAAATTACGGATTACGCCGAGCGTTTGTTGGAAGGCCTGGACGCTTTGGATTGGGCCGAAGGCACAAAAGAACTTCAACGCAATTGGATTGGGAAGAGTGTCGGGCTACAGCTAAAATTTTCGATCGAAGGGCACACCGAATCGTTCGAAATTTTCACCACCCGTCCGGATACGCTTTGGGGCGTAAGCTTTATGGTCCTTGCGCCCGAGCATCCCTTGGTTGCAAAGATTACGGCCACTCCATTTAAAGAGTCGGTCAAAGAGTATCAAACGCTAGCGTCGCAAAAGTCCGAGCAAGCAAGGCAAGATGCTTCAAAAGAAAAAACCGGTTCCTTTACCGGTGCCTACGCAATAAACCCTGCAAACCAGGAAAAAATTCCCATTTGGATTTCGGATTACGTCCTGATGACTTACGGAACGGGTGCCGTGATGGCTGTTCCTGGGCACGACGAGCGGGATTTTGAATTTGCAAAAAAGTTTGCGCTTCCCATAAAAAAAGTCGTTCAAGCTGCGGCAGAAGCGAATCCTGCAAAGAGCGCTACACCCGAGGAATGTTTTGCGGGCGAAGGTGTTGCCGTTGATTCCGGATTTATTACTGGCCTAAAAACCGCAGACGCAGTGCTTGCGGTCATCGCATGGGCTGAAAAAGAAAATTTAGGGAAAAAATCCGTAAAATACAAACTTAGGGATTGGCTCTTTTCGCGGCAGCGGTATTGGGGCGAGCCGTTCCCTATGCTGAAGGATGCAAACGGAAAATTGGTTGCGGTAAGCGAAGACGCACTCCCCGTTAAACTTCCGGACGTGAAATCCTACGAGCCTTCGGGCACCGGCGAAAGCCCGCTTGCAGGGATTTCAAGTTGGCGCGAAGTGAAAGACCCGATCACAGGCCAAGTGTATTTAAGGGAAACGGACACGATGCCCGGGAGCGCTGGGTCGTCGTGGTATTTTTTGCGGTACTGTGATCCTCACAATACCAAAGCGTTTTGCAGTCCGGAGCGGGAAAAATACTGGCTGCCGGTTGACCTTTACTTAGGCGGCGACGAGCACGCGGTAGGGCATTTGTTGTATTCGCGGTTTTGGATGAAGGTCCTTTACGATTGCGGTTTGGTTTCGCACGACGAGCCTTTTCAGCGATTGATTCATCAGGGAATGATTTTGGGCGAAGACGGCGAAAAAATGTCCAAATCCCGGGGCAATGTGATTAATCCCGATGACGTGGTTAAAAAATATGGTGCCGACACGCTTCGCATTTACGAAATGTTTATGGGCCCGCTTGAAAAAGACAAGCCGTGGTCCACGACCGCAATCGAAGGTACGTTTCGGTTTTTAAACCGCGTGTATCGAATTTTTTATCAAGAGGCCGCACCTGCGGACGCTGCAGCCGGGGTTAAAGACACCCTTAAGGTAGGAGACCTGGATTTAACTCCGGACGATTTAAGAATCTTGCACGTGACTTTAAAGAAGGTCACCGAAGACATCGAACACTTGCGCTTTAACACGGCCATTAGTCAGATGATGGTCTTTGTAAATCATTTTACCTCATTTGAAAAAACGCCGCGCTTAGCGCTGAAGCCTTTTATTCAAGTGTTGGCCCCTTTTGCGCCCCACTTGGCGGAAGAGCTTTGGTCTGCCATCGGTGAGCCACAGTCGCTCTCATACACCCCATGGCCTGAATATGACCCCCAGTGGGTAAAGGTGGAGCGCGTAACGGTTGCCGTTCAGGTTCTAGGAAAGCTTCGGGGAACGCTTGACGTTGAGCCTGGCGCTTCGCAAGCCGAGCTTGAGGTCTTGGCCCTGAAGCTAGACACGGTTGCTAAATTTTTAGCCGGCAAGCAAATTGTAAAAATCATCCATGTGCCCAATAAAATCCTCAATTACGTTGTAAAATAGGTTTGAATTTAGGCCTGGTTTCGTTAGATTCGGAACATGATTTTAAGTGACGAAAAAATTAGGCAAGAAATGGAAAAAGGGACGATCAAAATCGAGCCCTTTCATCCGCATTGTTTGGGTACCAATAGTTATGACGTGCATTTAGGAAAAACGCTTGCCGTTTACGAGGCCGAAGAGCTGGACGCCAAAAAGCACAACACCATCCGAAAGTTTGAAATTCCACCCGAAGGGTACGTCCTTGAACCCCATGTTTTTTATTTAGGCGTTACCCTAGAATACACCGAAACCCACGCCCACGTTCCGTTCCTGGAAGGCAAGTCAAGCACGGGCCGACTAGGCATTGATATTCACGCAACCGCAGGCAAGGGCGACGTTGGCTTTTGTAATTTTTGGACCTTGGAAATTTCCGTCCGTAAACCCGTCCGCGTGTACGCCGGTATGCCCATCGGCCAGCTTATTTATTTTGTAGTCGATGGCGACGTCAAAACGCTTTACCACACCAAAGCAAATGCAAAATACAATCAACGCGCCCCCGAGCCGGTCGAGTCCATGATGTGGAAGAATGTGAACGCGGCTACGGGTAAG
>CAIMNF010000230.1 GCA_903842755.1 Oligoflexia bacterium | reverse complement strand
TGGCATCAGAGATGACATTGAGGTCAAACCAAATCAACTTTCTCAGGAAACAAAAGTTAACGTAGATGGTGTGATTCGGGCCTTACCTAGACTTAGAAGCAAACTCAGTAAAGAAAAAGACGATTCTCAGTCATGGCATAAAGCAGTATCAACTCATCTTAATGAACTTCTTGAAGAAGCAAAAGAAATTCCGAGTCTCTGTGATCTTGTTAAAAGTTTTGAGGCTATCAAATCAAATACTAACAACAATCTTGGTTTCGGCAACTTAAGACAACTTATAGATATTGATCATTACAACCTTAATAAAGCAAGCAATATCGAGTTGAATAGTTGGCTGGAAGATCAGAACCTGAATGTTTGGCTTAATCATGAAACTAGAGGTCATATGAACAGCGATTTGAGAAGGTATATTTATGCTTCAACATTCGCAAAGACTTACGAGCGCTCTCCCAAAGGGCACCAAGAATTTAAGCTGTCTGGGTTACCTCCTAAACACCTAAATTGGGAGTCTGGAAAATTCAGTGATCGCTTTAGAGTTCAGTTAGGCACGAAGCCTGCAACTACAATTACAAGTCACATTTCAAAAGATGGCCATTACTTTATTCACCCAGATCCAACTCAATGCAGAAGTCTTACTGTTAGAGAAGCTGCACGAATTCAGACATTCCCAGACAACTATTTCTTTCAAGGAAATAGAACTCAGCAATTCCATCAGGTTGGGAATGCAGTACCTCCTTTACTTGCCCACAAAATCGCAAGTATCGTGAAGCTATTATTAAAGCGGTAATGTCAGTTTTTAATTTCTGGAATATTAGCTTTTGGAGTTGAGTAAGTTGCACTCAATATATACTCCTTACATTCTGCTTTCTTTGCCCATTCAGAAATCATTCGCCCATTGGCACTCCTGTGCAGCAATTCGTTAACTTCCTTAGCCCAAAATGAAATCATTTCTAGAAGCTCTGGGGATACATTTTGTTTATTCCAGACCCTATCTAGGTCAAAATTTGCACCCACCATTTTCGCCATTACAGACACTGTATATGCAGTAACGTTAGCCTGAAAAGCTTGAAACATAGGTCGCACTAACTTTTGCGTAGCTTTATATATAATCGCTTTTGCAACCATATTTTTATAATCTGTAACGCTAGGTAAAGGTAAAGTCTCTTCACCTTCTAGCGGTGTCATTGCAGACATGAATCTATCGAAGTTTTTCTGCGAGCCCAAACTGACAACATCTGGCATCTGATCCCAAGCGCATATATATTTGGCAAGATCAGTTTTTGTAAGCTTTCTTGCTGATGGCACAGCCTCTTTTAATGCTTTTAATCTAGCTGGTGTATTACCATCTCGAGCCAATAGCGTGTTATAGCTACCCGCAGCTCTTTCATAAAACCAACGCCCAACACCATCTGGACAAAAAACTGTAAGCGACAATCTCTCAACTTCAATATGAAATGGCTTGTTGGCCGACAAATCGGACTGCTTTACTGCGTTTTGACTATTTGCATATCGAGAAATATCTGAGACCAAAGACTCTTCTTTTGAAGGATCCTCTTCTCGCATTATTATTATCTTTGCTGGCACTCTAACTCTTGAAAGGTCAATTTCAGGATATTTTTTCTTGGAAAAAAATAATGAAGCTGTAGTTTGCCCACCATTCACAATTTGCATACCTTTAATCCAAGAAATACCTGTTGAACCGTCTTCAGTTTTCGCGAACCTAACCTCATCAGCAACTAAAACTATTCCGTTGTTGAACGCCATGAATTTACCAGGTGCACTTCTAAGAGTATTCTGAATACCAGCATTCACACCTAGACGCTTAACACTAAGAAATGAGCGTACGTTCGCCTCCAATAGCCTTGCCCCATATTTTTCATAAATAAACCTTAGTGCTTCACCAGGTATTGCTGTCAATGCATAATCATAATCTTCGATTTCTCCTGGTACATATACACATGGTAGAGGTGTGCCAGAAACTTCGGTAAAGTCTACAATCAACTCGTCTCTGGGTTTACCCTCTGACAAGTGTCTATGCAGTCGCTCAATATCCATAACCTCAAGTCGAACTGATTTGCCATTTACTTCCCTAGTCTTAAAACTCTTTGACTTTGCAACTCTATCAGTCAGAACAAACACTCGTATTTGCTCAAGCGAGTCGTAAATGTCATGTAACGTTAACGCAAGCGAATGCACATCACTTGTAGGATCTAGTTTAGATGCAATTTTCCCTTGTGCACAAAGTGATAAAAACCTAAGGCATTGCTCAACAGCTGTTTGAGTTTCTGAATCTGGTACAGAAGTTAGCTCAGTAACTCCATCGTACAAACTTACAAAAAGGTCTAATTGATCAAACTCATCAGACATTGCATACCCACTTAGCTTGAGATTTGCATTCGCAATTTTGCTATTAAAATGACATACAACAGGCTCAAAAGTCATACCAATTTCAGACATATGTTCCATAACCAACTCTGAAAAAACCATTTCAGGGTAAAGTAACCCATCACCAATCTGGTTTTGAATATCCTGCTGCGTTTCTCTAAGAAACTCTGACAATTCCATTAATTAACCCCCAACATTTTTAGTGTAGTCTCTAAATTTAGACTTTTATCTTCTAAATAACTTATATCTAACTCATAGCTTACCTTTTTAATTTCACTAGGTATTTTTCCGTGAATAATTCTGGGGAATTCATCCAACACCTCAACAAAAAACATAGTACTCAAGCTAAACTTTCTTAAATACTTATTTGCGTGACTAGAAATATAGCCCCCTTTCAATAGCCTCTCATCAAAGACTCTCATGGCTTCGGAGTCTTCCGCGATTAATAGATGAAGGTGCTGAATAACATCTGGAAGAGATTCGCCATTTTCAATCTGAGCCAGTCTTATTCCTGCAAGAAATAGGGGTTGCCTTAGTCGATCATCTAGTTGCTCTAACGAACCAATTTTTGCGATAAAGCTTTGAGTTGAAATTGTTGTTTTAACCTCTATAGCTCCCAATCCAATTTCAAAGTCTTGAATATGATTTAATGACCCAACCCATGAATTTATGGAATAAGATGGAGCTAAACCTAGTCCCAATATGGATTTAAGTAAGGTTAATTCGCCGTATAGTCCAATTTCCGCTTCAGGGCTCAGAGGCTGCGCTCCTTTGCGCATAAATTCTTGCCATGTACGAACTCTGTCTAAGAAGCATCTAAGTAGATGGGGATGCGAATTTTCACTTAGGGTCAGTA
>CAIMNF010000229.1 GCA_903842755.1 Oligoflexia bacterium | reverse complement strand
CGGCAATTTTACCAACCATAATTATTATCATGCCGATGGCAACGGCAACATCACGTACCTGGAAACCGCCAGCCAGGGTCTCGCCGCCAGCTACCGGTACGACTCCTATGGCAACCTGCTCGCCTCCAGCGGCACCCTGGCCGCCACCAACTCGTATCAATTTTCCAGCAAGGAATCGTTTACGGCTTATGGTACGACCTTATATTATTATCTGTACCGGTTTTACAGTCCGGGGTGGCAACGGTGGGCAAATAGAGACCCCTTGGGCAAAGGCAAAGGTCAACAGCTCTACAAATTCAATGGCAACGACCCTATAGACTTTATTGATCCGTGGGGGCACATGCACTCAACGGGAATGCCGCACAAAGACGATGGCAGGGCCAGTATTGTTTGCAATGGCAAGGGAGGGATCAGAATCTATTACCCGCCCGGCAAGCAACCGAAGAATCCAAATTCGTGCGAGGCGAAATGTTTGGTGGAGCATGAGAACAGTCATAAATGGGATGCGCTAAACGAAAATCCCGACATCTGCAAAGGCCAACCAGACGGAACTGGCATTTCTTTTGATGGGCCGGAAGAACAAGGAGAAGGCGAAGTTCGCGCCAGCCAAGTTGAACTTGATTGTCTCGATGCCTGCAAGAACCCTCCATGCGATCCAAATCGAAGGAAGCAGGTCGAGGACTATCAAAAGAAATATGAAAAGCAAATTCCTCATTAGGCTCGTGATGCTGCTCGTGTTTATGAGCGCGCCGTTTGTTGCATGGGGCGGGGATTCCACCAACCAGGCAAGCGGCATCCTTCAGATCGAAGCTAAAATCCTCACGCAGCCCGACACAAACATCATTCTGGAAATCACAGTAAAGAATGTTGCTCCGAAAGACGTCTTGATTCCTGAAGGCTATCTTCCGTGGGATAGGTATGCCATGACGCTCGTTCTCGTAGAAACTGATCCCTCAAGCACTCCGCTAAAACAAGAACTCGTAGTTGCCGATCCTATGCCTGGCGAGCCACTGACGCTTAAAAGTGGCGAGATCATGAGAGGAAATATTGACCTAACGGATCGCTTTCCTCAGTTATCAAAAGTGCTGCAACGAACGGAAGTTATCGTCTTTTGGAGTTATCAGTTAGAGGGCGAACCGGGAACGAAATGTGAACGAATAGCTGGATGGAAACTCATTCCCAAACGGTCGACCATCCCCTTACGTCAGTAGAGGCGGTGCAGGCGCGATGGTCAGGCACCGTTGAAATGTGTTGAAGGGTGTTGACGAGTTCAACGGCATTCAACGCCCCAGATCAACGCAACTCAACACCGGTGTGTGGTAATTTTTATGAGACGCATCATATATTTATTCTTTGGCCTTATTTTAGTAGGCAATGTGACATATTGGGCTGGTTACCGGATTGGCTTTACCCGCGCCATGCAATTACAAAAAGGAACATTCGTCGCTTCATTGGATACATTGGAAAAGCTCCGTTCTGGAGATATTCCTGGAGCGACGCGGAGAATGGAAAACCATTGTTTTGCCACTGCAGAAATGTTGTATAGCGACCAAAACTTTCGTGATGATTTTATTATCCGATCTTTTGCTCCGGAGTTAATTCAATACCGATCAACGTATCGTACAAATCGCAACGATTGGTCCGTTATGGAAGAAAAACTCGAAGGAAACCTGGCTGGCTTCAAAAACCCATTGACTAACAATGTAAATAAGTTGGTTCGTTAGGCGGTCATTTTTTGCCAAGTGCCCCTGGCGTAAAGGGGTCTTGATATTGTCATATTCCCTTGCGCTGCCGGTATAACAGAAAAGGGGTCAAAAAGGGGTCAAAAAAGGGGTCAGGTCTTAGTTTGGTGGGTTTGTCGCTTTACAAATTTGGGAAAAGGTGGGAAAACGGGGACAGGCCACGGCAATTACGAATGGATTATCCTGGACAATGCGCTGGTCGTGGAGGGCGCGGGCGGGTATTAAAAAAATGGTTTGCGATTATCTGCATTTGCATCCGGTGCGAGCCCATTTGCTGCGGGCCGAGGAGCGGCTGTTGAGCTATCCCTGGAGCCGTTTGGGGTGGTATCTGGCGGCAGCGGTCCATCGTCCGGGCTGGCTGCGG
>CAIMNF010000228.1 GCA_903842755.1 Oligoflexia bacterium | reverse complement strand
GTGTTAAGAAAGTTCACGTTTGTTGCTGCTCTTGGTTTCGCGGTGGTGCAGTGGTTTGCGCCGGCTCAAGCGCAATCTGTACAAACACAAAAATTTACCGAGCAAGAGTTTTGGGAAGCTACACAAATCAAGTTTAGTCATTTCGAGACCGATATTCTCCCCGGTTGTTTTGAGGATTCTTTAAAATTTTCTGGATGCATTAATGCATTGAATGTCGTTGCGGCGCAATTACCGGGCACACTCATGCTTCGTGCTAAATCAGCCCTTATTGCAGATGATGCTAATCTTCGATTTCCGTACGTGTTTAAGGAAGCGGAAAAGGCGCCATACGCGAATTGGGCACTTTATCGTTATGCTTTAAAATTAGACAAGAACGGCTTGATTCCAACGTTGTCGGCGCAGTCCCAGATTCGGATCCACCAAGATTTTCTGAGAGAAGAATTGCGGAGCCACGAGGAGCAGTATTTAAAACTTAAAGGGACAGCGGACGAGTCTCAGTTCTTCGCTCGCCTATTGAATGTTTTAAAGGAAAAGTGGAATGTTGCGTTGCACTCGCACGAAGAGGCGATCGTGGTTGGGGCCATGTACAATGAATATCTTAAAACGGTATACGACCCGCATAGCCACATTGAGCCTGCAGGGATCATGGATCAACTGGCGGATTCGGCGGCGGTAGAGGAGAAGAAATTTGGTTATAGTTTCGAGCCAGATTTTCGGAACAAGCAAACCCAACTTTGGGTAAAAAGTGTATTGAATGATAGCCCGGCAATGAAAGCAGGTTTGAAGTGGCGTGACGAAATTGTCGCGGTCAATGGAAAGACCATCGATGCTTATCTGGCCGATATGAAAAAAGGTGTGGTAGAGCCGGATACATCTACCTATTCCGTAGTTCGGCAGGGGAAGCCGCTTACCATTACGATGACCCGTGATTTGGTCACGGAAAAGAATGTTGAGTACTATTTGCTTTCACACCTGGGGCTAGACGTGGGCTACATTAAATTAGGTAATTTCGTCGATGGGCAGGCTACAAAAGAGATCGTCGAAGCGATTCTCGATTTAACCAATCAAGGCGCCCAAGCGTGGATCTTGGATTTGCGGGACAATGGCGGTGGAAACATGGCGGTAGCCTTGCAAGTCGCAAATATTTTCTTAGGTCAAAAATTAATTTGTACGGAGAAAATTTTAAATGAACAGATTGCGAAAGAACTCAATTGCCCCATGAGTACTCCGGGTTATGGGGCCCTTCCGGCACTAACGGACTTGCCGATGGTGACTTTGTTGAATGGTAGTTCTGCGAGTGCATCGGAATTGGTCGCAGGTGCCCTACGGGATCATCAGCGAAGTTGGATTGCGGGGGAACGTTCGTACGGCAAAGCTACCGAGCAACGAGGACTTGAGTTTCACGGGGTAAATGTAAATCATTTTAAATTTGTGACCCGAATTTATTTTTTGAAAACGGTAGCTCGTTTTTACCAACCCTTAGGGAGTACGAATCAGCTCACCGGAATTGAGCCAGATTTCATGATTGAGGAGTCGCCCGATCCGCAGCCGTTTGAGGAAATTCGGTTGCGTGAAGCCGATTTGTATATTAATCCGCTGCCGGCAATCGAAAAACAGTGGGTGCAACCGCGGTCACCCCAAATTCAAGCTATTAATTTATGTAGGAATAGAGCGGTAAACGATACAGGGAAAACGCGCGTTCGTGCGTTGTACGAGAGTAAATTGAGCGGCCAACCCGCAAATCAGCCCGATTACCAGGTATTGTCTGCGGAGGATATACTCGTGTGCGCGAATGAGTTGAAGGAGAATGGGCAATGAAGAAACGGGTTGTGGGGTATCTGACAGTTGATATCGTGGATTCTTGCGGAAGGTTTTTCGATCTAAAAAAATAATTCTCGGGAGCGTCAGTAATTTAATTGTGTGCAGCAGTCATTTTCGTTAACGGATAAAGCTGCAAATTCATTCAAAGTTCAAAACAAAAATTCTTTACTTCAGTAAAATTACCCAGCATCATTTGGTTCAATATTTTTTTACATTTATTTAAAAAATAAAAGGAAAAGTAAAATGAAGCAAATCGCTGCTGTTCTTGTATTTTATTTTAGTATTTTAAACCTTGTTTCGGCGCAGACTACGGATGGCCCAGCACTGCATGCTGATCGCAGTACTCCGACGCCACACCCTCCTGCTGTACCCGCGGAAATCCCAAATGGAGCGCGACCGATTTCGATTTGGGGCCATCACCAGCAAACGGTAGATGAAAATGGCCACGTACAGGAAAGCGGATTCGGGATTATCGATGCCGTCTTAAGTCGTTTTCATACGTTTGATGTGGAAGGATTAGCAGCTGCGCAAAGTAAAAGCGGGATTGCAGAAAAGACTTACCTGATGGGGCTAACAGCAAGTGGCGCGGCGTTGTATGATTACGATTTGAAAATCAGTTACAATTTAGAGAGGAATACGAAGGATACAAAACTAAGTGATTTTTGGGATACCGGAAAGAATGTGAGCCTCCAGGTTTTGCCTTTTACCGTTTCTCTATCGCCTGAAGGGTCTTATTACCTTTCTTTCAGTGTGGCTGCACTTAGAAATATGAACGCTCTTCAGAATGGGGTGAATCGTTGGCAGGAACAGGCGGGTGTGGATGTATATGATCAGCGAAAGTTTTGGCAGGTGGTCGATAACATTGATTTTTTAATTTTTAAATTCGATCAAAATTACTCCTTCAGTAATATGAATGCCCATCGTCTTGAAATAGCCAGTTTTGACGCTAAAGTTGACGTACTGGGGGCACGGGTAGGAAGTCGTTATCTTGCCGTAAAAGTGGGGGGCAGCATTAGTGGTGACGAGGAAACCATTACGACTCCAGATGGACAGAAAAACTATTTTGGTGCCGATGTAAGTGGTGGGTATCGGCCCGGCGGCAAGCCTGGGTTTGCAGCTTTTGATTTCGTGTCTTTTCCAAACAATTTTTCAATTAAATATGGCTTAGAGTATAACGTTGAATCGCATCACGGGTTTAAAATTAACTTAAAGACAATGTTCAACCAACATTGGTTACACGGAACTGAAATTGATAATGTTCGGGCTGCGCAGTATGCGACATCGGCAAGCCCGGTTGATAACCGCCTTGCAAGTTATCAACACAATTCCACCTATTTTAAGTCGGAGCTAGAAGTCTCTCAAAAAGTGTCTAAGCCGCATAAGGGTCCCACGTATTTAGGGGTTGGGGTTTCGGGCAATATTCCGGTAAGTGACGTGATTCAAACCGATGGGACTTTTGGCTGTTTGAATATGGCGCCTTATAATAATGAGTTAGTTAAAGTTAAACTGTTCGTTCATTTTTAGAATTGAGGTCAGTCAATGGTTAAGTTGTTTCTAGTGTTAAGCGTAGGTTTTGTTTTTTTAAATGCAAATGCACAAGTGAGTCAGGGCACATCCCAAGGCCCAGCGACTGTAGCGGACAGGGCGAATCCAACTCCAAGCGGAAGTCCGACGGGATCGCGGCCGCTGTCCTTGAGTTTCGGTGGTTCCGCCGCATTGAGAGCTGATGGCTTAAGTAACGTATTAACCGCAGCTTTAAGTCGCTTTAACTCGCTCGGACTAGAAGGCTTGGTTGCAGCTCAAAGACAAAGCGGTGTTCAGCAACGGACCTACATGGCCAGTTTTACCGCAAGTGGCGCCTTTGCGTATGATTACGAGTTATCCGGGAAAAAATTGCGGGATTATGGCGACACTGGAATCAGCCCTGGGCTGACGCTTATTCCATTCACTGTTGCGCTTGCGCAAGGAGGTGTTTATTACTTAGCCGTGGATGCGCTTTCGTTTCGAAACATGAATTCACTACAGAATGGAAAAAACTTCGTTCAAAGTCCTAATGACCCGAGCCGTCCCGCTGGTTTTTTTCGTGTGGTCGACACTATTGATTTTTTAGTGTTCAAAATCGATCAAAATTATTCTTTAAGCAACGTGGTATCACGAAGTATTGATTACGCTTCCTTTGATGCAAAATTAGACATTCTGGGTTCACGCGTGAATAGCCGTTATCTTGCGATTAAAGTGGGTGGAGCACTGACCGGGGACGAGGCGGTGGTGACTACACCAGACGGGCAGGTGCATTACTTGGGCATGGACTTTGGAGGGGCTTCCAATAATTTTAATAAGCAGCAAGAGTTCTTTTTTGCGGGAAATCCTCATCTGGGTTTCAACTATGGGCTTGAGTTTAACAATGAGTCGATCCACGGCTTAAAAATAAATGTACAAGCGATGGTTAACTCAAAATGGATTCAAGATGACGGGATGATTGATAACGCTAATAGCGCCCAATATGTTCAAGCGTATAATGCTTATTCCCAGCAAGTGGCAGCTGGTGTTCCCAACCCTACGGCTCCCGTAGATAATCGAGTGGTCTCGTATACCCACAATTCCTTTTATTTTAGACCCAGCGTCGAAGTTTCGCAAAAGGCAAAAGGTGCAAAATATTCGCGATTAGGTGTTGGAATTTCAGGCAACATCCCGATTTCCGACGTGATTCAAACGAATAGTGCATTCGGAAGGCTTGATTTAGCTCCCTATAACAATCAGTTGGTCAATGTGAAATTGTTTGTCCATTTTTAAAAAGAGAATAGGTAACGGATGAAAAATCTAATCGGTTTAACTTTTGTTTTTGTATTTTTTTTCGCAGTGCACTCTTTTGCACAAAATAACCAAAATCGCGCGAATGGTCCAATTGGACCTGCGGTGGTAGCAGACACTCCCACGCCAGCCCCGCTGTTGCCGCCCACGGGGCCGCGCCCGCTTTCCATCCACTTTGGAAATGGGGGCGGTGAACACCATCACGAAAATCGCTCCCCGCGCGGGTATTCGAGTGCTGGCTTTGACGACGCAGTGAAAGCAATGCTTAGCCGCTTTACCGATTTTAATATGGAAGGTTTAGTTGCGGCTCAACGCTCGGCGGGCACGAGTCAGCAAACGTATATTGCCGCAATTAGTGCAACGGGTGCGGTGGCGTATGATTATGAAATTGGTTTAACCTATGGGGACACGCCCCCAAGGACTCGATCGGATTATTCCGATACGGGCCGTGATGTGGGGATGACTTTATTGCCTTTTACGGTTTCGCTCACCGAAATGGGGCAGTACTATTTGGCCTTTAATCTTCTTTCGTTCAAAGATATGAACGCACTCCAAAACGGTCATAATCATTGGACCGGCGGTACACGCCACTACGGGCAAGTGGCGGGATTTTGGAAAGTGGTCGATCAAATGGACTTTTTGGTCTTTAAAGTCGATCAAAATTTCTCTTATCAAAAATTAAGCTCTCGTAGGTTGGAGTACATGAATGTAGAAGCTAAAATCGATTTCCTGGGGTCCAGTGTTCCGAGTCGCTACTTAGCGGTAAAGGTGGGTGGTAGTGTAGGAGCGGACGCAGAGACTATCGTCACTCCAGATGGGCGCGCGAATTATTTCGGACCGTTTATTGCGATGGGGACGACGAGCACTCAACCGAGTTACGATTTCGGAATTCTCAATGTTCAAAGTCAGCCTGGCTTTGCCGCAAACTATGGCCTGGAGTACCACAATGAATCTTCTCGCGGCTTTGAAATTAAGCTTCAAACCTTGATGAATATGAAGTGGCTTCGTGGCCCGGTGTTAGATAATGTTCGTGCCGACCACTACAACCAAGCGTATCTGGCATACAACCAAGCCGTGGCAAGCGGGAATACAAGTGCCACTCCACCCATTGACAATCGAATTGTTCATTACAATCACAATTCTTTTTACGTTGATCCTAGTCTTGAATTTTCTCAGCGTGTTTCAGGGGCGCACGCTCCACAGCCCGTTCGAGTTGGCTTGGGGGTTGGGGGCCATGTACCCGTTTCGGATGTCATTCATTCCGATGGTTCATTCGGAAGGCTGGACCTAGCGCCCTACAACAATCAATGGGTAAAAGTGAAGCTTTTCGTTCATTTCTGATTATTGTCTGTTTACTTTAGGTTCGATTGTTTCGTCTAAACGAACTTGGGCGGCTTGCGAAATTAAATCCAAAAGCTGATCAACGTCGCCCCCGGTTGGGATTTGAACACTCGTTTGATCTCCACTTTTATAAACCCGGACTTCTGGAACATAACGCGTTCGAGTGAGTTCACCGGCCAATTTGGCGTGTTCGTCAATATCAATGCTAACAAAGCGCACTTTTCCATTCAACCGTTGAGCCACTTGCTCTAAGAGCGGTGATAATCTTTTGCATGGGCCGCACCAAGTCGCATTAAAGTCGATCACCACCGGGACATTGGCGGAATCCGTCAAGAGCTCGGTAACATCATGGTCATGATCATTTTCCAGCACCATGACTTTCCTATAATCAAAATCTTTGAGGCGCTGAGTGGTCAGTAGCGAAAACTTTCCCGAAGAAGGTTGGTCGCCTGGGGCAAGTTCAATTCCGCCGCCTTGAGCAGCTCCGTTCAGAAGATCCTTCAGTGCGGCGATGGTCGAGATGGTTTCTTGTGTGGACTGCGCTAGTCCCAGGACTTGCTGGGCAAGTTGTTCTTCGGTTTCGTCTTCCGTGAGGGGAGTGCCCGCAACAATATTTCCGTGAACAGAGGTAAATAGCATGGCTTTTGAATCTCCAATGCTTTGACTATTCGCCTCGTTATTCTTAAATAAATAATGATCCAATGCAGAATGATGTTCTTCAACGTCCGATACAATTTCTTGCGCAAACAGGGTCTTTCCCGCTAATTGGGCCGCGAGTTTTTCAAACTTAGGGCGAATTGCATTCCCATCTTCTTTGGTCGCAAATCGAAGAACATAAGCAAAAGGGCTGAGTTGTGAGACCTCGTTCACGTCCTTCTGCCAAAGCAAGCTTGCTATTTTCCCGCTCTTAAAGGCGGTTTCGATTTCACTTGGGGATGGGCTAGCGGACTGGGCCAGGGCAAAAATCGGTACGATAAAAGCGGTAACGGGGGTGAGTGCAAGAATGAGAGTGCGCATGACGTCAGGTCCTCCTTCAGTTAGGTGCCGCAAAGATAGGGTTTTTAAGGGGGACTGTCAAAGACAAAGTCTAGTGCAATTTGTGTTTAAATAAAATGAATTTAATTATTTTTAAGAAATCCTTTAAATGGTCGAGCCGGCGGGATTCGAACTCGCGACCCCTTGGTCCCAAACCAAGTGCGCTACCAGCTGCGCTACGGCTCGACATTTTAAAGGTGAACCTATAACTAAACAAAAATGCTCTCGCTTAGCAAGCTAAAAATGAGCGAGAGGGGGACCCGTAAAAGGCTTCACATAACAAGACGTTAATTACATGAAGGTTGTGTATTTCTTTTGAGGTGCTCTTGGGCGGCTTTAGAATGCCCGTTTACGCTTAGAAGAAGGGAGTAAACCCAGCATTTCTCGGTATTTGGCTACGGTCCTTCGGGCAATATCAACGTTTTCTTTTTGAAGCAATTCTACCAATTGCTGGTCGGATAAGGGTTTTTTAGGGTCCTCACGTGTAATGAGCGCTTTGATTCGCTCCTTGACGGCGCTACTGGCAAGAGCGTCTCCTCCGTCGGTACTGTTGATGCTTGAGTTAAAGAAATATTTGAGCTCAAAGGTACCTACCGGGGTGTGAACGTATTTGTTGGTCGTTACCCGCGAAATGGTCGATTCGTGCATTCCAACATCTGCGGCAATATCTTTCAAAACCATCGGTTTTAAAAACTGCGAACCCTTTTCGAAGAATTCCTTTTGGCGGCTTAAGATTGCTTCGGTGACTTTATAAATCGTTTTTTGCCGATTTTGAATGGAGCGAATCAGCCACATTGCAGCGCGGAGTTTGTCCTGGACGTATTCTTTGGTATTTTTTTGCTGGGCACTTAAGCCAGTTCCCGGTTGGTCCGCGGTTCCGCCTTCGGTGCCTTTTTGCTGAATAATGTTTTTGTAATAGTTGGAAACTCGTAACCGGGGAATGCCTTCGTCGTTCATGTGGATAACAAAATCGCTTCCGACCTTATTGATGAAAATGTCAGGAGTGATGTACTGGGTATCGGGTTCCGTGAATAAACTGCCAGGTTTTGGCTCAAACTCCTGGATATGGTGTTGGGCTTCAACAATTTTATCGATCGGTACTTGCAGCTCTTTTGCAATGGCCGGCAAATTATGTTTTTCAAGCTCCGGCATGAATCGTTCAATAATGGTTTCCACCAAAGGCTCGCGCGGGCTTAAAAATTTAGCCTGCGCCATAAGGCACTCTTGCAAGTTCCGGGACGCAATGCCTACCGGATCAAAGTTTTGAATCATGCGTAGAATTTCTTGGGCGTCTTCTAAATCAATCCCCGATTCTTGGGCTAAAATTTCAATGTCTTTTTCCAGATAACCATCATCGTTTAAGTTGCTAATAATCAGCTGGGCAAGCTTGGTTTCTGTTTCCATTAAATTCAGCATGGAAAGCTGCCACTCTAAATGTTCCTCTAGGGACGAAGTTTTGGTCAGAATATTCTCGTAGGTCGAATTTTCGTCGGTCGGCGTTTCTTTCATCGACGGCGCTGAGCCTAAATTATTATTATAATCTTCTAAGTACGCATCCCAATTCACCTCGTCCTTACCGGTGAGCTGTTTTTCGGCCTCAGGGCCAACAGGGGTAGTGGGTTGGGCTTCCGATTCAAAGTTCTCCTCGTTGGAGGTGGGTTCGGACACGTCGGAAGGACTATCGCCTTCGGTTGCTTCTTCCAATATGGGATTTTCGGTAAGCTCTTGGTTAATCAGCTCCGCGAGCTCGATATGATTCAATTGCAATAGCTTAATGGCCTGCTGCAATTGGGGGGTCATGACTAGGTTTTGACCTAGTTTTAAGCTCTGTTTAAGTTGGATGCTCATGGCTTTAGTTTACCGTCTTGGCGTGCACTTTGCATTACGAATCTGAAAAAAGCTTAAATCCACCACAGGATCCGCCACTTTTAGTTGGCGATTAAACGAAAACCGTAGAGAAAAACGGCGGCGATCAATGCAGCGGCGGGCATGGTGAATACCCAAGCCCAAATAATTTGACTAGCTACTCCCCATTTCACCTTTTTGAGGGCGCTCGCGGATCCTACGCCCACAATCGCCCCGGTGATGGTATGCGTAGTGGAAACCGGAATGCCGAAGTGAGTCGCAATGCCCAGCGTAATCGCTCCCGCCGTCTCTGCGCAGAAGCCGCCGATGGGACGAAGCTTTGTGAGCTTTGTACCCATGGTTTTTACAATTTTCCACCCCCCAAAGAGGGTACCCACTGCCATTGCGGATTGGCAGCTGAGGACCACCCACAGCGGAATTTTAAAGCCTTGGTGACTGGCATAGTCTGAACTAACCAGGAGCGCGGCGATAATTCCCATCGTTTTCTGGGCGTCGTTCCCCCCATGTCCTAAGCTATATAGCCCCGAGGACACCAATTGCAGTCTCCTAAACCATTTGTCAATTTTGAGAGGATGGCAGCCGGATACGATTTTTCGAACCCCTTTCATCAGAATGATCCCGAGAATCATTCCCAATAAAGGCGAGCCCACAATAGACAAGCAGATGGGGATCAGACCTTCGCTTTTGACACTGCTTAGGCCTGCCCGAGCAAGTCCTGCCCCTACGATCCCGCCTACAAGCGCGTGCGAGGAACTCGATGGAAGCCCCCACCACCAGGTCAACAAATTCCAGATGACCGCGCCCAAAAGTGCGGACAAAATGAGCGGAGTATCGACAATGGCCGGATCAATGAGTCCCTTTCCGATGGTGCTGGCCACTTTGAGGTCAAAAAACAAAAATGCGATGAAGTTAAAAAAAGCGGCCCAAAGGACGGCCCAATGGGGCTTCAGCACCCGGGTCGCGACGACCGTAGCGATTGCATTGGCGGAATCGTGAAAGCCATTAATGAAGTCAAAGGCTAACGCAATAAAAATCGTAAAAACTAACAGCAGTGGAAAACTCATGGTGAAGGGTCCTGTCTGTATATGGGGACTTTAGGTTGATCTTACGCTTGGTCGATGAGAATCGCCTCAATCAATTGCGCTGCTTCTTCAATCGAATCACTAATGCGCTCAATCACCAAAATCAAGTCCCGCTCTTTTAGAATTCGGCTTACGCCAAGGTTTGAATCGTAAAGTTCAGCCATTCCGTGACGCATCTTCTTGTCGATTTCATTTTCTGTTTTATGGATATCGCGAATCACGCTTTTCAGTTGCTCTGGGGATTCCATTTCGTCCAAATTATGAACCATGTCTTGAAACTGCTTAACGCATTCACGCGTTAAGTTAATCATTTCTTGAGTTTTGGGTGTGACCTCAGTGATCTTATAAATGACAAAACGCTCACTCGAAGCGTAAATCAAGTCTACAATTTCGTCCGACATCCGGTAGAGCGAGTGTAAATGGTCGCGCTCGATAGGCGTGATAAAGGTAGCCGCCAATGTTTCGATGTTCTGTCGCACGAGCTGATCGCATTTGAGTTCGATTTCCGAAATTTTTGAAGTATTCGTTTCTAAGTCCGCAGGAGATTTTAAAATTCCCTGAAATAAGTCCGCTGCATTCAGGGCTAAATCGGCGATGTCCGATAGGCTTTGAAAAAAGTTGGGCTGTTTTGGGAAAAAACGATTCAGCAGCATAAAAAAGTGTGTTCCTTCCGAGCTTTTATACGATCGATGTTGCACTGAGTAAAGTCAGGAAAGTGTGAGGGCGGTCCGGAATGCCGATTTTTTAATTCAAACCGTTTAATTAAAATTTAAAATTTTCGCCTAAATATTTTTGGCGCGCTTTAGGCGATGCCGCGATTTCAGCCGGCGTGCCCTGCTCAAAGATGATGCCCTCGCTTAGGATAGCAGCAGTATCACAAATGGTCAGGGTCTCGCGCACGTTATGGTCCGTGATGAGTACTCCAATTTTTTTATCTTTCAGCTTGAGGATCATGTTTTGAATGTCGTGGACTGCTAAGGGGTCCACCCCAGCAAAAGGCTCGTCCAATAAGATAAAAGAAGGACTCATCGCCAACGCGCGAGCCACCTCGACGCGCCTTCGTTCTCCTCCCGACAGAGTAAACGTTTGTTGTTTAGAAACATGGTTCAATGCAAATTCGTCTAAAAGCTGCTGGAGTCGGTTATGCCTCTCACTATGGGTGATTTGGAGTGATTCCAAGGTAGCCATGATGTTTTCTTCCACCGTAAGTTTTCTGAAAACCGAGGGTTCTTGAGGTAAGTAGGCAATTCCACCGCGAGAGCGCTTGTACATGGGCCAGTCGGTAATGTCGGTATCATCCACATACACTCGGCCTTCGTCCGGCAGGATTAATCCTGTAATCATATAAAAAGTTGTCGTTTTTCCGGCCCCGTTTAGCCCTAAAAGGCCCATGATTTGACCTTGTGCGACCTCAATGCTTACCCCACGCACGACCGGGCGTTTCTTATAAGATTTTTGAAGATGAATGGCCTTTAATTTTTTAAGTTCATCGCTTGTTGAAGGCATTGCTTTGGTTAACCTCTATGCTGTCGCGTGCGCGATTGTAAGTAATGACGTCTCCGGTGATGGTATCTGTATCCTGGTAGACTTGTGGAAAGTCCAATAAAAATAATAGCTGCGTCTTCTCGTGGTATTTGGCTCGCCCCGCTGTCCCGCTCACCGGATGTTCGGCATTGGTAAAGTCTTCAAAGCTCACGTCACCGTGTGCGGTCAGCAGCTGTAATTTTTTTTCCACTAAGTCTACGATGAGGTTTCGAGACTGAAGATTCAAGGTTTTTTGGTGGGTATGCACAAATTGTTTAGTTAAGGGCTGATTTTCTTCCATGTTAAATTCCACTTGATCTTTAAACGGGTGATAGGTGGCGGTATCCGAAATGACCTGTGTTTTTTCTTTGGTGATAATGTCCACCCGCGCTTCGCTCAGAAGGGTAATCGTTTCGTTCTCTGGACTGGCGTTCGAGTAGCTTAGTCCTTGAGAGGTGAAATGAAAAGTTGCGTCTTTGGTCGGTTGGTCACCTCGAACCGTTTCAGTCGTTGGAACGGTGAGTAGGGTCGAAGGCGAGGTGATGATTTTTACATATTCCGTATGAAGAACTAAACCGTTGTTTAGGGTGGCTACCACATGGCCGTAGAGTTCGACCTGACTTTTATCCTGCTGAGAAACCGCCTCGTCAGCGGTAATTTTTCCATCGGACCAATAGAACGTGGTATCTCGGGCATGAGACATGTTTTCGGCCTGAAACATCACAAACTTGCGCGAAAGCATCCGCCAGTGTTTGTTTAAATGATCCGTCGATAAATATTCTAAATCCCGAATGCTATAATCGGGAGCCTCGGCAGTCGGAACGTTTTTAGCCAGAGTCACTGGCTCGTTTTGGAAAAATTTAAGTAAGTCTTTGGGTGCAACGGTCCGAGCTTCACTAAAATCTTCTTCCAGACTAGAAGGGTTCAAAAGCGTAAAATGCGCGACGAAAAAGCAAATCAATCCCAACAACAAAAAAGATTGGGCGTTTGATTTGCGGATGGGCATGGGAGCAATTTTCACTTCTTCTAGGATAGAAGCCAGTAGACTACGCCGCAACTGGTTTTCCTTGCTTCTTTGAGAATACCCGTGTATTCGGATAGGACGCAATTCGTTGAATGGAGGTGATATTAATATGCCAGGAATAGTGATTCGTGACGGTGATTCGTTCGAAGCCGCTCTTAAACGCTTTAAAAAGCAAGTTGAAAAGGCAGGAACTCTTGCCGAAGTCCGCAAACGGGAAGCCTTTGAAAAGCCTTCAGTAAAACGGAAGAAGAAAGACGCTGCTGCGCGCAAGCGTGGAAAAAAGACTTATAGCTCGGGCCCTCGTAAGCCACGCTACTAAATACAATT
>CAIMNF010000227.1 GCA_903842755.1 Oligoflexia bacterium | reverse complement strand
GTACTATTAGCATTCGAAAATCGATCGAAGAATTATCACTCTATGTAGCAATGCGCAGTGAGAATGACCAAAAAGCCCGACAAGCTCCAGGCAATCAGAACTTCCCCAGGTGACCCGCCGCAACGGCTAAGTGCTAAGCCTGGCGATGAAAAAATGCCCGATCCAATGATAATTCCAGAAAGAATGGCAATTCCATCCACAATTTTCAGCGGACCCGGTCTTCTCAAAGGTTTATTGTCACCGATTGCGGTAGAATATTGCTCATCTGCTCTAGAATTCTTTATTTCCGTATATTCGTTCACCCACATTTCCAGGAGGGCTGAATTAAGAATTAAACCTACAAAAAATATCAAAATGGTGGGCAATTGGGTTTTAATGGGTTTTTTAAAAACTCGAGTTTAAACCACGAGTTTTTTTTGTGGAAAACACAAACCACGAGTATTTAAAACTGGGAGATTCAGAAAATACTAGATAAAAATTCGAGTTTAATTAAAACATGTAATTAAAATTAGGAGATTTCTAAAACACTATTTTTTAAAAACCCAAAAAACCCATTGGACTTCGGTGGGTATCCAAAAAACCCATTAAACCCACGACCCAAAAAACCAACAGCTGCCAGCCCTGCTCATTTCATTTTTTCCACCTGTCCACCTGTCCAACATCTCTATGGACAGTTTCGTTTTTATTCATCGTACTATCGTACTTATTTTACGTTATGCAATCATCTTTACCGAAAAAAGTGAAGAAAAAGGGCCGCAAGGAGCGGCATCTAAGTCGTCAACAGCCCAAACGGTTGCGCATTTTGAAGAAATCAAAGTATATGCAGAGATGGTTCGTTCGAAATCCTTGGTTACGACCCATTACAGTATTCAACCTGGCAGCGATTATAGTACAAAAAGTATTTCGTGGCTTTAGAGTCCGTAAGCTAAAGAAAAAGATTTTGACTGCCTCAAAGACTCAAATAGGGAGTAAGAAAAAAAATTCGAAAGGCCGTCAATTAGATAAATACTTGGAATATGTTGAGTTATGTAAAAGTAAAAAAATTAAGAAAAAGGTATGCATTCATATCCTCACCAGTACACAGAGCATTAACTTTTGAAATATTTAGCCTAGTTGGCTTGCGGGAGGTTATTCATCGTGGTGTGCTGCACGAATTCAAGCGGCGTGGCGAATGAAAGAACACATGCGGAGATTCCAATTCGGTCGACGACTTCTCAATCAAGTCGCAAGTATAATAATTCAAACAGTGTGGCGAAATTATTATTTCGCCAAGTACGGTGCTCGGAAGAAACAAATCAATGCAATTACAGCTGTTCATATGATCAAAATGCTGTGGCGATCGTTTTGCAACAAAAGAGTTTATCGTTACTTTCGCGATATCATAAAAATTAAGCTGAAAGGGGCTCCCGCGGACCTACTGCGCACCATCATCCCCAATGAAGCCGATCTAATGGATCGTGCAGCCGGAGTTCACGTGCGCTTTCGTCTCGGCGGTAGCGTCTTCCCGCCGAAGATTTATTTCAAAATTTATACCCACAAACCTGTCTGCGATGTAAACGCCTTCGCCCCACGGGATTACTCAAATGAGAAGCCACTGGAGCCTCTCCAAGTGAACAACAAAGTTGACTCTATCGACCTGACCTCGAAGCGAGTCGATGTGAGCACCATTCGAGTCGGAAAGCGGTACTTCGATACGGTAGTTTCAACTTCGATTGGTGCAGTGGACAACTGGTATCAACGAGTGGAGAAGAATAGCTGGCGGTAATCAAAGTCCATGATGCTTCCCTTCGCGAACCTTTTCATGATTACATTTCCTGCATTTTACTAGTTCAATTTCAACTAAGATATTCGAGACGATTGAGTCTCCTCCATGGCACCACGAGTCCGTCTACGAGAGCAAGCCGAAGCCCTTTCACTACAGCCGACTGCGACGCCACCAGGAGCTGCAACAGGATCGCAAGCGGCGCAAGAGAGAGTGGATGATGAAGGCCTACATGATGGGCATGGACGCGCCGCCCGAAGCCCACTTTACCGATGCCATCTCTCCGCACAACAACGTTAATGTGAATACTCCGAAAGTCCATCCTCTCCGCTACGAGAACCTACAGAAGATTAACCAGAACTCGGCGCGCCTCCCGCTGCTGGCCGAAAGCCCTCCCGCCTCCCCGCACACGGTGCTGCCGACGGGAAGGAGCAAGCGAAGCGATGTAACACAGTTCCTTCCACTCGTCAGCAAGCGAGACGAAAGCGATGAATCAGGTCGCCCCACCGACATCAGGAAAGCGAAGGCGCTTACTGCGATAGAGGAGATCCAGCGCACGAAGGGCTGCATGTACAACAAGAACAGCCAACTTACGGCCCTCAGTCATCCGACT
>CAIMNF010000226.1 GCA_903842755.1 Oligoflexia bacterium | reverse complement strand
GCGTTTAAGAGATTTTACAAACTGCCCCCTGACTGTGCTGAAAAAATAAAAAAAATCTAATTAAAACAGATGGATGGGGGATTTTCCAGAAACGGATCGAGATGCTAAGAGGCTAATTTGTTGATTCACCGAGAAAATACTTTAAACCCCGCTTTAACTTCAGCAGAGTGAGGGGGCAATTAAATAATTTCAGGATCGCGTTAATTCATCCGCAACATCGCCCAACAAATGCCGCGCAATAATAACCCGTAAAATCTCATTTGTACCCGCTCCAATTTCCACAAGCTTTGCATCCCGCATGTGGCGTTCCACCGCGAATTCACGGGTGTATCCATAGCCGCCCAGGATCTGAATCGCATCTAATGCAATTTGGGTAGCCATTTGCGCACTTTGGAGTTTTGCCTTGGCGGCCATCATTGAAGCCTCTTTGCCCACCATCAGGCCTAAATCCCAGGTTTTTGCGGCTTGGTAGGTTAGGGCGCGGCAGGCTTCGTACCAGGCACTGGCCTCGGCAAGGCGCTCTTGAATTTGTTGGAACGCGCCGATGTGGGTGTTGAATTGTTTGCGCTCTTTGGAATATTTAGTTGCAATTTCAATGCACGCGCGCGCAATCCCTAAACTAATTCCAGAAATGGTAATCCGTTCGATGTCCAAGTTTTTCATCATGGCCTTGATCGAAGAGCCTTCTGCTCCCACACGGTTTTCTACGGGGACTTGCACGTCGCTAAACCAAAGTTCGCCCGTGGGTGAGGCGCGCATGCCCATTTTTTTAAATTTTTTTCCGGTCGAAAAACCGGGCATCGATTTTTCAATAATAAAACTAGAAACATCTTTTTTATCTGGGCCGGTCTTGGCGTAACAATAAAACAAATGGCCATTCGGGCCGTTGGTAATCCATGTTTTGGAGCCGTTCACTTTATAGTGGGTAAATTTGCCGTCGGCGCCCACTATTTTTTCTGCACGTGTTAACATTCCAAGCGCGTCCGAGCCTGAGCCTGGCTCGCTCATGCCCATGCCGCCAAGGTGTTCGCCGCTAATGAGTTTGGGGAGGTATTTTTTCTTTTGTTCAGGCGAACCGTTAGTCCCGATTTGATTCACGCAAAGAATAGCATGCGCTAAATAGGAAAGAGTGGTACCCGCATCTACGGCAGCCATTTCTTCCATGACCAGGGTGGCGGCCACGGCGCCCATCCCGGCGCCTCCGTCCGCTTCGGCGACCGTAATGCCGAGTAAGCCAAGCTCCGCAATTTTTTGAAAAGCTTCGGCATTAAAGGTTTCGGTTTCGTCTAGTTGTTCAATTTTAGGGGCTAAGTGTTGTTCGGCAAAGGCGCGCACGGATTCGGCCAGCATTTTTTCTTCTTCAGTAAAGTACCACATGGGGTTCCTCCGGGATCAATTGACTAGGGCTTTAAACCAGTGTGCCTAACCGCAAGGGACGAGTCAATTTCAAGAAACAAAGTCGCGGTGTTTTTCTGTGCCCCGAGCGGTTCCAAAAAGGGAGCGCAGCTGCCCACAAGCCGCAAGAATGTCGCGGCCCCGTGAAATTCTTACGGGCGCAGTTAAGCCGCCGTCGAGCAACACTTTTTGGAATTTCAGTACGGTTTCGTCACTGGGGCGTTTAAAGTCCGAGCCCGGATGTTCGTTAAACGGGATTAAGTTAACTTTAGATGGAATTCCCTTGAGGAGCTTCAACACGCGGTAGGCGTCTTCCGGCTGATCGTTAAAATCCTTTAAAAGGACATATTCAAAGGTAATTCGACGATGACTGCCCAGCGGCACTTTCCGGCAAGCGGCAAGGAGCGCCTCAATGTTCCATTTCTTATTCACGGGCATGATTTGTGAGCGTTGCTCATCGTGCGAGGCATTGAGTGAAATCGCTAACGAAACATCCGTATGCTGATAAAGTTCCTCGATCCCGGGTACAAGGCCCGATGTCGAGACGGTGACCTTCCGCTTTGAAAAATTCATGCCGTCTTCGTCCAATAAAATTTGGCACGCTTTGGAAATATTTTGGACGTTATGCAGTGGCTCGCCCATGCCCATAAATACGATATTCGTAATGGGTGCACGCATTCTCAGCTCGTGCACTTGAGTGACAACTTCGTGCACTTGTAACGAACGGTCAAGCCCTTGTACGCCGGTTAAGCAAAATTTGCACGCCATGGCGCAACCCACTTGGGACGAAATACAGGCGGTGAGCCGCGACCAGGACTCTAGGTCTGCATTTTCCGGCGGAGAATCGTCCTCGAAATCCTCCTCTTGGTTCTTGAGTGAGATTTGAGACAACGCGGGGCGAATCGCAGGGCCCGCAAACTTTTTGCCTTCCAGCGGTTCCGTGTCCAAGCGCAAAAGTTCTTCGCGCGCTTTTTCTTTTAATGCCGCAGGAATGATGACGGACTCGATGGTCTTTTGATCGTCCAGCTTCCACAGGTATTTAAACGTGCCGTCTTCGGATTGTTTTGCGTAAGATTCTGTCAGTCTAAAAATTTGTATGTTTTGTTTCAGCCAGTGGCGAACGTCTTTCGAGAGATCCGACATGGAATCCCATTCGGTCACGTAACGTTGGTAGACCCAGTGAAAAATCATTTTCGCGCGCATCTGCGCCTGTTTTAATTTTTTGGTTTTTATTTTTTCTACAGCAGAAATGTACTCGGGCGACCCCGGCGTCAGTCCATCTGCCAGATGCTCTTCGCTGCGCTTTAACTGGCTCAGGGGCAAGAGCAATTCTGCGAGTTCCGCTTTAGTCAGAGATTGAAAAAGAATCATAATGGTGCACTAAAACTATCAGCTTTTGAAGGGCCTGTAAAGTGCCCAATGCGTTCAACTAAAACACGAGCTTAAATTCCGGTGTATACATGCTCATTATTATGAAAAAATGAGCATTTGATCACCAGAATGATTACTGATGAAATTCAAAAAACAAAAAAAGCCTTTTATTACTTGCTCCTAGGCAAGTTGGTAAATCAACCCTGATCCAGTCCCTGAAACCCGATCTTGAAATCAACCTGGCGGATGAAATGGCGTTTCTGCGGTATTCGTCGCAGCCGGAGGCCTTTAGGCAAACGATTGAAGAAAGTGCTCCTCAATCGGTTTATATCGACGAAATTCAACGTCTTCCCAAATTGCTGAATACGATTCAGACGATGATTGACCGAGACAAGAAATTGAAATTTTATCTGACCGGCTCCAGCGCAAGAAAGTTGAAGCGCGGAGAGGTAAACCTACTCCCCGGCAGACTCGTTAATTTTTTCAACTGCCCCCCTACTCTGCGTAGGTTAAAATAGGATTTACCGTTTTTTTCGGTAAATGATTCGATTAGCCCCTTGGTGGCTTGAGCTATTTCCTGAAATTCGCCTCATCTTATCGGGATTAAAGAGATTTTTTCTTTTTTTCAGCACCGTCGGGGGACAGTTTTAAAACGATCGCGCATGATTTGTGACGGCGTTCACTTTCAGCATTTGCAGAACGAGCGGCAAAAATCGGAGCGCATCAACTCGGTAATGGATCGGCTTTGTGCCCAAGCTGTCCCGAAGGATAAGGATCGGCTTACGTTGCAAATCGAAGGGATCAATTGCCCAGTCGTAGCCTACGATATTGAGGGCGTGATGCATTCCTTGTTGTAAGACGGGTTGGATCCAATCGCCTTGTTCTTTGCGTGCATCGGTTGCGATCATCACGACCGGAGGTTTCCCGGCATTAATGAGTAACTTGATAAGGCCTAAGTTCGGACGAATGTTTCCAAGAGTATAATCTTGGATGCGGTACTCACGGTTTTTCACGCTCTTCAGTGAGCGAGGATAAAAGCGGGTCGACGGAAAGTCTGCCTCGGGACAAATCGGTTGTTCTTTAAGAACTTCTAGCGCGGCAAAGAAGGTGGTGCCATGATCACCCAAGTGGGGATTTTTTGCGGGATCACCTTCACCGTGGTATCGGGCGAATACCGCCTTTTCTAATTCATCAGGCAGTCGCTCTAAATTATTTTTTAAAGTGCCGGGATGAGTTTTTTCCGTTTCTTCAATTGCGTCCCGCCCCTCGTTGGTAAATCCCGCAATTCCCCAATCGTCCGGAGCAGGATAATTAAGCTCCGAAACGCCCCTGACCAAGCCATAAGCAAGACCAGCCGAAAGCTGGGGAGTTTTGCCCGTAAACTCCATATCGCTAACGATGGCGTAATCCACGCAGGCTAACGTGGGTTTTCCATTTGCGCCATATTGCGTGCGCGGCTTTTGGAACTGAGCAGATAGATCCTTGCTCGTCGGAAATTCGCCGAAGTCTTTCCGATCTTCAATGCCTAAGTCTTTCAGGAAGGGAATAAAGCTTGGATCAATCTGGTTCGATAGTAATTCTGCCGAATGGGGGTGACCGACGAACACTTCTCGATAGTAAGCCTCCTCTGAATTTTGCATCGCCGCTTTTTGAATGATCGCGATCATTTCGTCTTTTTGTTTCGAATTTAAACCTTGATTCGAAATCCCTAAAGAGGACATTTGCTGTTCGAGTTGCTGAGGGGTCAAGTTTTGCAATTGATTGAGGTCAAGAGAGTTGTTTTGGTGTCTTGCTGGTGTTTTGCTAATGATATTTGAGGACTTCAAGCTGGCCGAAAGCTCCGGAATTATTCCCGTATTTAAGTAAGTGGAAATATCATTAAAAAAATGAAATGCATGATCCGCCTTGGGGTCCGAACGAAGTTTTTCACGGGCCTCTTGAATGGTTTTGAGGTTTGCGGTCTCTTCCGCCACGCGCGCCCGCTTTTGCTGTGTCACCCAGTGGTCTGCGGAAGGGGCATCGTCTGAATCAAACGAGAAATTTCTTAATTTTTCTAGCTCTTCTTGAACTCGCAGTTCATGCGCACGTAAAAAAATAAAGTTATATTGCTTAAGGACTTCTGGAGACGTGTCCTTCCCGAAAAATAGATGCTGGAGTTGGGCCCGGGCCGGCCCTACCGATGTATAGCGGGTAGATAGGTCGTCGTTCGCTGCTGGATCAATGCGCTCCTGAGCATAACTGACCGAACAGAGCATCGAAAAAATCAGGGTTAATGTTAAGGTGTTCATAGTTCGCTCCCTAGGGTTGAGGGGTGGTTTTTACGTATTCATAGACGTATTTCTGTAGATCTGTTTTTTCGGCCCAAAAGTACCCGGGATGCGAATCTTCAGTGAAGGCGTCTAAGTGTACATTCAAGGGAATGTGCCAGTTAATTCCCCAAGAGTTTTTCACCAAATAAAAACAACCCGTTTTTCCGTTTGGAGTATTGGCCATATACTTCCGGCCCATGATTACGGCTGCGTGGTTCGAATGTTCCTGAAGTTGGTCCCCTGTTTTAATTAGTCCTGTGGTTTTAAAGCTCATCGCGATGGGGTAGCCTTGATTCAGGATTGCATCAAAATCGGAAGCAGCGGCTTGAACGGCTTCGGGATCGTCGGCTTTGATTTTGGTGCTCTGAAAAGTCGACACCCAAGTGGGAAGCGGAGCGGTGGATTTAATACAAACTTTATTGAGGAATTGTTGTAAAAAGTCATCGAAACCTGCGCTGATCTTTAATGCAGCAATGCCTTTTCCCAAATAGGAATCCGGCTGATTTTCATCTCCAATGGCCGTCGAATACGCGGCTCTTGCTTTTTCATTTTTAATCGAAAATAAGGTACTGGCATAAATATCTTTGAATTGGGTCATGATGCTGGTGATGTGCTTTTGATTACAAGGATCTGTAAGGTCGGTTGAACAGCCGCTATCTTTTTTCCAATCGTCGTAAGAGTTTTTTAAGTTCCGAAGGTTGTATGCTTCGATATCCCCTTTCTCCGAAGGAAAGCTCATTTCACTGCAGGCCCCCAGCTCGTTCACGGCTTTAATGGCGGTCGCTGCTGTGCCGCCCACCATGCCTCCCACGTCATTTACAAGGATGTCTTGCGTCTGCTCGGGCGAAAGTTTTGCGGGATTGGGAGGGGCGTGCTCTTTTAAATAGGTATTGTATTCCACAGCAGTTGCACTTGCAGAAATCCATTTGGACTTTGATTTGACGCCAAAATTGAGAAGCTCCGTTGCCGCATACGCGTAACAGTCCCCCGCGGGGCCCTGGTTTCTTACGGGGGCCGTTTTTGGAGAAAGGTCGACCGCGCCACATTCGGGATGGTCCGCATCTAAGTCATTCAAGTGGGCCGACAAGTTGCTGGCCGTGTGCCCCTTGCCGCAGGCGGCAAGGGCTGTCAACAGCATTAAACTCATTGTATTTATGATCTTTTTATTGTTTAAACTCTTTAAAAGGCTATGCGATTTAAAATACATGATCGAAATAGTACAGTATTTAAGATCAAATGTCAATAGGGACACATTGGGGGGGGAAATTTAGCCTAATTACCTAGATTCTGAAGACTTTTCGCGC
>CAIMNF010000225.1 GCA_903842755.1 Oligoflexia bacterium | reverse complement strand
TTTAAAATCCATTTTCTCATGTAAGCTTGTTCCGCTGAAGTCGGCCCCTTCCAAACGTGCCTTTGGAAAACGGGATTTCTGAACAATAGCGCCGACAAATGTAGCGCTCCGCAGGTCGCACTCATAAAATAAAACCTCGGTTAAATCAGTTTTCTCAAAATTAGCGCCTTGAAGTTGACTGCCTTGGAAATTTCCGTGAGCGATTGTTGAACCGCTAAAGTCTGCGCCGATCAATTTCCGATATGGCAACTCCATTCCTTTGAGATCGCATTCCTTCATTACAAGGCCGGTCAAATCGTTTTCGGTAATCAATCCCGCCCTGAGCGCCGCCGGTGTAATTGATGGAGGCTTTGGAGGTTGCAAAAGAGATTGCCTCTTGCTGGTTGCAAAGGATAATTTCTTTTCGGCGGCTGCCACTTCAACACTCGTTTTGGCTGCTAATAATTCGTTCTCAGCTTCCGCAACAGCGCGATTTGTGTCATCCACCAAAATTTCCACTCGTTGCAGCTCCAATTTTGCCCATTCGCTTAATCGCGATCCGTTTTTATCAGGAGTCGAAAGAAATCGCAAAAGTTGGTGCCTGATGGCTAGCGGAACCGTCGGGTCAAGCGCACGGTTCAAATATTGAGTAGTAATTTCGTGAGTTTGCTGAATACGCGCAGTTTTTACCACATGTCTCTGATTTAACCATTCAAGTGCGATTTTTGACAAATTTGAAATCGCAACAGTTGCCGGAACTGCCAATGCTATATACCCAGCCACTGTCTGTATTATTTGCGTGTCCATGGCAGCATTCTAAAAGTTCGGCTAATTTCGTTGGGGTGAAACCCATGAAGTCAGCAGCGAGGATTCATCATTTCTGAGGTAGTGATAGTTTTGTGGAGGCCGGAATCCTCCCTTACGTTTACGCAAGGTTGAAAGACAAACCGGACTTGGAAGTTTCCAATATCCTTCGATCACAATTGCGTGCGCCAGTTTTTTGCCTCGAAAATAGTCAAAAATTTCGGTGCGGGTGACCCCTGATTTTTTGCCAACTTTTTCCCAAAGAGCGGATGGGGATTTTGAAATTACTTCGCCAACCTTAAACGCCCCTTGCAATTCCATAATTGGCGATGAAACATAGACCAGCGCCAAGTCACCGGCTGAAAGTTTAGGGCAGACGCGTCTCAATTCTACGGTTTTGCTCCCGGAGAAAATCATCTCAGCAAATCGTGGACGTATCGAAATAAGCAATGCGTGGTTGTTCATTTTCTAAAGATTCATCCCAAGTTTGTATAACGTGGCGAATTGATCTCCTCTAATTTTCCTCGGGTTCTGCGGCTGGGGCACGCCCAATTTCAACAAGGTTGCCAGTTCGATTGGCTGAACAAAGCGTTCGGTTCGGGAAAATTTAAACGTCATCAGCGAATGGTCAAGTTTCCCATTAACGGTTTCAAGCACATGTTTCCACCCGTAAACGCCTAAATGCTTGAATCGTGCATATAATTCTTTTGGCGTTCCAATAAAACGCTCCTCCAAGAACGAACAGGCTTTAATGCACATCGAACCCTTCCCGCTCACATACCAAAGAACCCGCCCTGGCGCTTTTACGTGAGTATTGTTGGCGCCGCAGTAGTACGCGCCCTCAATTCCAAGGTGCAATTTTTCGTTCAAATCCATAAGTGTTTGCCCACCAACAGGAATGTCGAAGAAATGTGCAGCCCAACTTGGACGAATGCTGACTACATAACACGCCATCGCGGACGATACTAGCTTGGCCGGACTAAATAAATGTTCCAGGCGAGCTACGTTCAAGTCGTCTTCCAGGCCGCCAGATACAAAATTTGCTCCAACGAACCGTTCCTTAATCGACAGAGGAATGTCCGTTCTTCTTAATTCTGCAACAATATTGTCACGGGTGACAATCCCCTTCATTGATATTTTCCACCATGCATTTGAATCAGGAATGAAACCGAGTTCTGCAAGCGCGGAGGCTGTTTCATCACTGATTTCCGAATCCGTTACTGAAATAATTTTTTGACATCCACTGCTTATTTCTCGACTTAGCTCATGAATCAGATGGCGAAGAAGGGTGCCAGCCAGCGGGTGATCGGTATGACGAAGAAACGGGATTTCCAACCGCGCAGGATTATGGTTTGAGTGAACGATGTAAATAGTTGGGCTCTTGCCACCATCAACAACAATTTTGCTGATCCATTCGTTCGGATTGACAATATAGTGACGAATCTGCTGATCAAAATTTCCACTTCGTTCCTTGGTCTTGTGCTTAAATAGCGAAACGACTGTTTCAACATCTTCGGCAACGACTAGCCGCTCACGCCAGCGGGAACCTTCCAAGCGCACAGGCCTATATTCCGCCCCCCGGCGAAGCACATCGAAGCGGTTAATTAGCTCTGTTGGGTGCAAAATGCGCAAATCAAATTGTTCAAAAATTAAATCACTGCGGCTTAACATCGGCACATCGCGAGTAACAAGAAAGGGGACTTCAGCGGCAATCGCATGAGCAACCTGGCGCATGTCCGAAAGATCGCGTTCGATGCTTGCGCCATTAAACAAAGGGGCCAATTTAATTTCGAGTGCCCGAATTTCTGCATCATCCGTTTTCACTTCGCGGAATCTTTGTGCTGCAATTCGGCCACGTTTC
>CAIMNF010000224.1 GCA_903842755.1 Oligoflexia bacterium | reverse complement strand
GCCGATCACATCTACCGGAGACTTGGGGGTAGGAACGCAAACGTCCTGATTTTTAATTTTTACCCGCCGCCTTACCGACGGACTTAATTTACGGTAACCGTGCTCAAAACCATATTGGGTAGGCTCCGGATCTAAGTCTAACCCAAGCGCCGTGCGCTTCGGATCGGATTTTGCCCACTCGCACGAAATTAAAAAAGTCCCACAAAAATCTTCGCGAAGCGAATAGGGTTTTCTGTTTCGGATTTCTTGAAACATTTGATTAAAAATAAAAACATGTTCAGACGGCGTTTGAACGGAATTTTCGTAATACTGATATTTATCGAATTTTTTCATGTCGCACCTTTAAAGATAAAGTCAGTTCGAATTCAGCAACAGGTTCGTCGTCAAATTGGGTGGGTACCGTTGCGATAATTTTTACCGGAAGCTCTACGCGCTCAAACGATTGCTCGGCACGTTGGACCGCATCTCGAATAGCTGCACCATCCCGACACGTGAAAAAAGTTTTTCCTTCGGCTCGCTTTAAAAATTTTGCGTGAAAATCTTTAAAAATTAAAGACCCCTTGCCTCGTTTCACTTGGTCCAATAGCCGCGCAGCAATGATTCCACCCGCAATATCGGCGCCAATACATAAGGTCCCAAAATACATGGAATTCAAATGATTTTTATTCCGCTTCAGAAAGGGAATCGCAATCACACACGAATCATCATCCAGGGAAACAACGGTCGCGCCCGTAAAAAAAATTAACGGTACCTTCAAAAAACCAAAAGTCCTTAGGAAAAAAGTTGCTCTCCAGGCGATGCTCATATGGAAATTATCTTAGCAGAGCGTGAAAATTACGTCTTAAATATTTTATTCTTAAATCGGATCGAGAGGGGTGAACCCGATTCGTTAATAAACAGGCGTAGTGGCCTGTATCGAGGTCTATCCAAAGCGAAGTTCCGGTAAATCCTAAATGTCCTACCGAATTTTTTGAAAATACCGTGCCCGTTGAGCCCAAGCCATCTGCCGCAGGCATATCAAACCCTAATGTACGCCGTACCCCCAGCCCTTGATTGGGACCGCCCGTAAATACCACTTCCTTAAAAAAGAGATTCAAGGTTTGATGGGAAACAATCTTTCCCTGAAGTAGGGCTTCCATCCATCCGACCACATCATTTAACGTTCCAAACACGCCCGCATGGGGAGCAATGCCTCCAATACTCCAGGTATTGTCGTCGTGCACTTGTCCTTGAAGCCAGCCTCTCCAAGGACAAACTTCGGTTGCAACCACTGAGTCATCCGCATCCGCCCCAATGGCGGCTCGGTAGTCAGAAGGTACCCTTCGATAATGTAACCCATTCGGTTGGGCTCCGGGATAAAGTCCTGCCCAAACTTTTTCCATCACCCATTCATTTAATGGTTTTGGAAACGCCCACTTTTCGAGTACATAACCGATGATTAAAAACCCTAAATCAGAATAAACCAGGATTTCGCCGGGATTTGCATCGGGCTTAATGTTCAAGAGGTTTTTATACAAAAGGGCTTTACGCCCAAGCGCGGGACTCGTTTTCAAGTCTTCAAAAAAGGGGCGCCACGCCGGTAAACCCGAGGTATGAGACAAAAGGTGACGAAACGTGATTGGACTCAATGCCGAATTTTCTTTGCATTCTTCGGGGAGGATCTCCCTTAAAGGCGCATCTAAATCGAGACGCCCGCTTTCGACCAACACCATGACCAAGGAGGTGGTTGCGATGATCTTGGTCAACGAAGCCAGATCAAAAATAGAGCGTTGACTTACTGGACGCGCTCCGTTCAGTACACTATGCTTTCCGTGATAAACCGAGTAAGATTTTCGTTGAACCTGACCCCACCCCGCCGCATACGCCGTGCCTAAACGAACAGCCTCAGCACTTTGAAACAGCGCCAAAACTTCCTGCTCTTTTGAAGAAACGCGACTCATTTAGATGACCCACGATTCATGGGGAATAGTCTGCCCCTTTTGGAACCGGTCCCCTGAAAGTGGCGCAAGGTCCAACGACTGATACTTTCCCGTAAGCATTAATTCGGCCAGAGCAACCCCAACGGCATAACTATGCATCGCTCCGTGCCCTGAAAACGAGTGGGCTTCAAAGATTTGATTTTTAACCGCGCTTTGCTCCACCTTGCCAACAATGGCGTGATGGTCGGGCGAGCTTTCATACAAGCCAGCCCATCCACTTTGATGTTTTAAGCGCTCAAAGCCAGACGCTCGTTCGTATAAGTTTGGCCAGAGGTATTTCTCAAAAAAAGCAGCTCCGTCGTACTGAAAGTTAAAGCCTGCTGGCTCATCTGAATTTGCAAATCCGCTCAAGCCGTAAATAGACTCCGGATGAAAATAGACTCCGCTCGGATCTACGATCATTCCAAAGGGAGTAAGGTCCAAATCCTGTGCATGGAATAATGAAATTTGCCTTCGGACGGGTACCGAAGGACATGAATAGCCTAATACCGTTGCAACCTGTGGAGCCCAAGCTCCGGCACAATTCACAATCATCTTCGCCGAAAAATTTAATCGCTCGCCCTGATTCTGGTCCAAATGAAGTGGATTTTCGGTCAAAAGAGTTTTCTTTTCTTCACGCGTAAGCTGTTCTTTGAATTGAAAACCTTGAACTTGCTCCTTGATCGCCCCTACTTCGGAAGCATAAATCCAGATGCGATCCAAAAACTCCACACCGTTAGCCATTGCACGTTCTCGATAATGCTCTTTTAATCGATTCGGATTAACCAAGCCGTCTTTTCTTCCAAAAAGTGCCCCGACTAAATCATCGGTTTTATCAATGAATGGATAGTGGTTACGAATCTCTTTTACATCCAGTTCGTCCACCGGCCAGCCATAAGACTCATGCATCGCACGCGCTTTGCAGGCGTTTAGCCACGAATCTTTGCGGTGAAGCCAAAGGTAACCACAAGCGCGATATCCCACTTCATTGGCCACGCGCGAAAAATATTCAATGGAAGCCTTCGAGGTTAGCAAATTCACTTCTTGCGAGAAAGTGGCTCGTACGCCTCCAGCATTCAATTCACTACTACTCCACTCGCCGGCCAGATCCAAGTCTACCACCGCGACCGAAGCGTTGCCTTGCTCTGAAAGTGCCTTCGCTACGGAACTCCCAATCAAGCCTGCGCCAATGATCAAAATGTCTTTTTGCACTACCCTAGGCGACACGCCGAACTACCACATGCTTTCCGTAAAGTTTTCTGAAATAATTTTTGGAACGCCATTCTCTTCGGCAATATAAAGAATCTTCGTTCCCCGAGAAACCAATCCCTTGGAGCCCCCCTTCAAGGTCGACTCATAGTCCTGGGTGAACATCATCATTGTATATTTAGGGTGTCTAAAAAAATAAGGATCGCTCGCGTTTACTTTAATCGCACTATATTTATTCACCAGCGCCTTTTTATAGTTTTTCCAATACTCACGGTCTACTGTTTTTCCTTTGATGGGTGACGCAAAGTCGGTGTGGTAATGACTCATGTACCGATCAATATCTTTACTTTCCCAATCCTTGATCCAGGCCTCAAAAAACCGATGAAGTTTTTCAGCTTCTTTTTGATTGGAATGGACTCCGCCTTGGTACTCGGGGGTTAGCTCGTCAAAAATCATCACTGGCGTTAACCGCACCTGAATATATTTTTCAATATCCTTAATGTCGTCATTATGAAGAACCATGCACCCTTCGCTATCAAAATCCTTTTTCAAGCGCTCGGGAGTATCGGTAGCATGAAGCATAATGTCGGAACCCGATCGGCCCGCAATTTGATCGTATTCGTTTGGATAATTCACGTAAAATGCCATCATTCCAAACTTTGCTTTTAATTGGGGCGGAAAAAGCTTTAAGGAAAACTGATAAACTCCTTCGGGCGTCTTTTGATCGCCTTCTACTTCTTTGTCCCCTTTTACTTTGCCGGTTGTACAATGATAAGTTTTTATTATTTTAAAGGAATCATCAGGCTCGTAATGAGCAACATTGAGCAAATTATTCTTTTTATCTACTAAAATTAACGTATGCAGGTGACCCGAATGCGACGAAGGTTTTGCAGCCGCAATCGCTTCTACGCCTAGGAGATGACCCATCAAAGTTACGCTAGACAAAAAACGAATGAAGAACCTAAAAGAGTGCACTAAAAGTAGTGTACAAGGAGTTCTACGGGTTCGCAAGATCACCCGCGCAGATGCTTTCAGGCATTGGACATTTATTTAAATCGAAGCTTGGGAACAATGGACAACGCTTCAATCACGATTTTGGAACTCATTTTTGATTTTCCGACCCGGCGATCTTCAAACAAGATCGGAAATTCAATAAACTTAAAGCCTTTTTTAAAGGCTC
>CAIMNF010000223.1 GCA_903842755.1 Oligoflexia bacterium | reverse complement strand
GGGATTAAATTCAGCATCGTTTTTTAATTTGGCCCCCGGATTCTTCGTGGGATCAATATAAACTACATCCGCGCCTAATTTATCTTTAACCGATTTTGCAAACCGATCTACTTTCTTGTCCCCTGTTCCTAAGGGAGTGACCGTAAACTCACCAGATTGGATCTTCATTTTTTCGGTTTTCGGTTCGAGCTCTTTTTTAAATTGTAAGACATGATTGCGGGTGTCTTCGGCATTCTTAAAATTGAGCTTTGCATCCTCAAGGCTGTTCAGTAAATCATCTTTGTAAATGAGTTTTCCATCTGGACCAACGATTTTGGTATTTCCATGATTAAAATCTTCTTTTAAATGAAGCTCGATTCGTTCTTTTTCCCATTTTGCATCCTGATATTTTTTCTCGTAGTCGGAGTGATCTTTAATATATTCTCGGTAAGTTTTTTGCTCATCGGCAATTTTTTGAGTTCGAGTTGGCTGAGCGGATTCTAATTTTCCGGTCAATTCTTTTTCTTTTGCTAAATTTTTATCTAATTGGGCTTGGTAGTACTTCTTTGAGTCTGGAGACGTTGCTTTTTTTAGTTGGTCTTCAATTTTCCATTGTTCGTGGGTGTTTTTGACGAGGTCCGCCTGGATATTTCGCCGATCTTCTGCTGTATATTCTTTAGGTGGGGCTTTTACTTCTGACGCGGTCGACTTCTGCGTCGACTCGGGCGCTGGAGCAGGTGCCGGATCATCTGACTTCGCGCTCTTGGCGTCGCTCGGTTTTGCCGACGATGGTTTAGGCGGTTCTACTGTTTCTACACGCTTTTGTGGTTCCGGTGTTTCAATCGTCTTTTGGGGGACGGTCTCTTTTACGGGTGCCGCCTGTGGCGCTTGTTCTTTAATTTGCGCTGAAGTTTTTGGCAGGTCCATGACTTCAATTTCAGGTGCAGTTGCATTTCGTTGCGAGGTAATTCTACCATCCGCATAGTGATGCTCAATGCTCCCATCCGGAAGGCGCTTCGTTTCGCTGACCAACATGTTCTCTTTAAAATCTTTAACCGCTGCTGCTTTTTGCTGTTTTATTAATTCGGCATATTTGGTTGGATTTTCTTCTTTTAAGAGCTGCAGTGCCGCTTCCTCCGCGTCCTTTTCAACCATGCCTTCGCCTTGAAAAAGCTTTTGGAGCACTTTGATTGATCCTTCGTGAATGGCGGTTTTGAAGTCCTCAATAAACCCGCATGGCCCTTTTGCCCAAGCAAGGTTTGAATGAACGAAGGCCATCGCTAAAATCAAATAGGCTAAATTGCGCACTTCGAAGCCTCGATTGCAAGTTTCCCTAATTTGTGATTGCCCATCATTTCGATAATAGACAGAGTGTTTTTAGATACGTTCTCTAGCCCATCTGCAATTTTGAGCATGAGTTTAAGTCCGGCTTCGCCCATGGTATTGGCCATTTTAAAGACCTTATTCAGCAACGTTAATTTTTCACTCCACGCGCCTACTTTTTGGCCGATATTCAGCGCAAGTTCACCGAAGCTCGCACCCCCCGTAAGAAAAGTGATGAGAGCGGGCAGTGCCGATGTTGCTGCTAAATTTCCAACCAGGTTACACATGAGCTTTAATAAGACTTCCGGGTGCTCCACCAGTTGCGCGATTCCCCCTTCAATTCCTTTGATCACCGATTTGAAAAATTCCTTGATGCGAGGAACAAATTGGGTCACCGCCGTCATTGCAGTTTTGACACCGGTTTGAACCGTATTGACGATCTGGCCTGCCTTCCGAACTATTTTTTGGGCGGCGTTTTTATTCGCTGCACCCAGCCCAGAGGTCCACGCATCTTTGAACCAACCGGTGGCCAAATTGACCGCGCCATTGACACCGGCGATGTACGATTTTCCTGCGGCCTCCGCACCTTTGCCGACGAGTTTCGCAGCGGCGACGGTGCCGTCTTTGATTGCTCCCGCTGCACTTCCCACCCCTTTAACCATGGAGACAACATCGAGTTGAGCAACGATTCCATTTTTCGCACCTCGTAGTGCGGATACAAAGCAACCCTTAAGGCTGTCGAAGATGACGTTAAATGCGGCCTCTGCAATCGAGTCAATTTTTCCGTTGGGGACGGGTAATTGAGCTTGATTGCCGCAATTCCCGGCTGCCTCGGCAGAAGGAATAATGAAGGAAGCAAGCTTATTCAAAAATTCGCGGTCTTGAGTTTGGCTGATTTCTAGATGATGGGTTACGTTTTGGATCGATTCGATTAATTCGAGGAGTTCGCTCCCCTCAAAATAACCGGTAAAATAGAAGGCAACGGGCACATTGTTTTTTGTTCGAATGTGGTAAGCAAAACTTGAGTTGTAGCGAAGTATTTTTTGCTCGTAGCGCGCTTGAACTAACTCCGGTCCAATTTTTAACACAATCGATTTGGAAAAATCAGGGTTAATGTAAATTTGATCCACCCAGTAAAACGGAATATTCCCAAGGTTTTGTTCATCTAAAGGCTTTAGGCCGTTTGGCGCAAGTGTTTTATTGATTGCAAGGAGATAGGAAGTTGGAATCGCGGTATTTTCTAAACTGATGGGCTTATAATCGACTTCATCGGTAAGGGGCACCGAGGCCATGCAACCCAATGAGTGGGCCAAGCTCACTAAGAAAATCATTGTTTTTAAAAATGCAAATCGGATACCCATCCCAAGGATGATCGGTATTTTTTAACAAAATCTTCATTAAAATCATGGGGAAATGATGGATTAGTTTTTAAACGTTTCTTGAATGATTTTTTTCCGATAGTGAAAAATCTTCTGAATATCCCCTTTGATCCAGGGTCCAAGAATAAATTTCCCTAGCGATCGGCCAGGAATTTGAAAAGTAACGTGATCGAGCATCAAGGTACCGCCGGGAACGGCAAAAAATTGGTGCTCATGGACCCATTTCTTATAAGGACCTTTTACCTGGGTGTCAATAAACCGGACGCCAGGCTCCCATCGCTCTATGGATGTTTGCCACCGCACAGGCACACCGTGGATCGAGAGTTTATAGTAAATTTGAGTTTTATTTTGAATCTCCGGTGTAGACTGGCCGGTGATTTTAAAGTTAAGCCATGGAGGGGTGATTTTTTCCAAATTTTTAGCTTCGCTGAAGTACGTAAAAACTTCATTTATCGGTCGCGGAATAAACTGCGCTGCATGAAAAACTTGGCTCAAGTTACTTTGATCTGGAAAAAGTTCTTTTAATGCCGAATCTAATTGTTTGTATTTAAAAGTGTAACCGTCGGCCAACGCTTTGGTAGGAAGGACCCGCTGGCTGCTTAATACGACATCGGCCATCTCTCCTAATGCGACTCTTAGAGCAGCTTCTGGGGTTTGAGTGACCACAGGAAACTGGATCGCTTTTGCAAGAAGCTCACAGAAGGTCCGGTTTGTAACCGGCTCAGGCGCTGTAAGATTATAGATCCCCTGTACGTGAGAATTGTTTAACGCAAACTCGATAAACCCGATTTCGTCTTCGAGATGAATCCAGCTCATCCACTGGTTGCCTGAACCCAAAATGACAGGAAGCATTTTTGAAAGTGCTCCGCCCAATCGAGAAAGGACGATGCCGGTTCGGAGAATCACTACTCGCATCCCTAATTTTTGGGCTTTTAAAATGGAGTCTTCCCAGCGAGCGGTAACGTCGGCTAAAAACCCTGGGCCTTTCGGCGAGGATTCGGCTAAAATTTCGTTAGGGTTTGATCCTCCCTTTTGGTCACCATAGTAGCCGATTGCAGATGCCGCAATGAATACTTTTGGGCGCTCGGAGGGTTGTAACTTCTCTAATGCGCGAATCAGCGCTTCGGTCGTTTCAATTCGAGAATCTAAAATGGCTTTTTTTTGTTGGTCCGTCCATCGTGCACCGGCAACGGGTTCTCCGGCCAGATGAATCAAAACTTCTGTTGATTTAAGAGTGATTAAACTTGAGGCTTCTGCCGAATCAAGATCGGACCATTTAAATACCTGCTTCGGATCTAAAAAATCCGCTGTACCGGGGTTGCGAACGATACCGGTGACTTCATGTTGCAGTTGACTTAACTTGATACAAAGGGCTTTTCCGATCAGTCCGGTTGCGCCAGTGACAGTAATTTTCATATGCCGTTAATACTGATCATAAATAAACTGATCAGTTGGATATCCCTTCTTTTTTAACTGAGTGATTATTTCTGTTTTCAATGCGTCCGGTAAGGGAGCCACTCGTGAAAGTAAAAACGTATCCTTCTTGCCCGGACCACTCACCACCGCCCATTGGTAGTTCGGATCAAGTTCCGTGATCCAATAGTCCCCTTTAGGTTTACCAAACACACTAAAAACGACGCGAAGTTTTGCAGGCGACGCTGGATTTACCACAGACGCCTTTCCGGAGATCGTCGAAACTCGTCCCGATTTTTTGTAACAAGTGTTGAAAACAGAAATGGAATTTGCATCAATAATTTTGTATTCGGCCGTAGAGTGTAAGCACGGCTTTTGAAAAAAATTTGGCGAGTGGGCAATGTCATACCAACGGCCTTGATATTGATTCAAGTCGACGGAGGAAACCGCTTCCGGATCCGATGAATCATTGCCCCGCTTAAGTCCCATCCCAAAACTGAAATCACTTCCTCCGAAAAGTAGGATTCCGAATAAAACATTGAGTAAAATTAATCTTTTCATGTGGGCCATATTACACCTTTTTTTTTAAAGAGTCTTTAAAAATTCAATCAGATCTTCCTTTTCCTGAACGTTAAATTTTTCTATTCCGTTTGCGTCTGTAAAAATCATTTGGAAATGACCAACGTT
>CAIMNF010000222.1 GCA_903842755.1 Oligoflexia bacterium | reverse complement strand
TTACACCTCAAGATGATTACGACGCCCTGAAAGAGTTTAATTCTGCATACGAAGGAACCAGAACAGCAATTGAAGATTTACATCTAGAGCTTCAGGATTTACTAGATAAAAGCCCTGAAATGGAAGATAGATTGAAAAGTTTTCCAGGTTCCTTGTACAGCGGAAGAAAAAAAGCAGCAAGACATGCTACTGGTGTTTTCTTTTGCTACTCCTTACCAGCACTAGATAAAGAAGCTGGTGAATTTACATACGAGGCTGGTTCAACTAAGTGGTACTTGTATGACACACATAAAAAAACAATATTAGAAGAAGCCGGCGATATCGCATCTCACATAAGGTCTATACCTGAGACACCTCGTATTTGTAGCTTCGTTCAAGAAGAACTTATTGATATTCGTTCAAAATTAGACAAGCACATTAAAAATAGTTATTTAAAAAGAGTAAATGCACCGGTTGGGGTGAAACCTAAATTGCGTTGTTGGATGGAAATAAACGAAGGTTAAATATGAGTACAGATCACCGTTTGAAGCTAACGCAAATAAAAAGATTTGATCAACTCATTGCATATCTTCGCGACGAAATGGGTTGGCCTATCGCAAGAGATTCCTTTGATGATGTTGATGATCTATTTTATGAATTCAGCGCTGAGGAGCTTGGAATAGACCCAAAGACTTCAGCAAAAATTCTTGAAATTAAAAGGTTAAGACCACTTTCTCCAAAGCAGCCTTGGGGAATTTTCTTTGTTAAATTTGAACCTAAAAAGTTACCTGTTGTTGCTTTAAGGCGAATTTTGGGTCAAGTTGCCCTAAAGCGTCGTGCATCTGCCAATAGTCCGGATAGAACGGCCTGGTCTGCAGATGATTTACTTTTCATTTCTAACTATGGCGATGGCGATGCTCGCCAAATAAGTTTCGCGCATTTCTCTAAATCTGAATCCTCACTTGATTTACCAACGCTTAGGGTTTTAGGTTGGAATAACTTGGACACCGGCTTGCACTTAGATGCTGTTGCTAAAGAGCTAACTGAAAATTTAACATGGCCTGAAGAAGGTGGCGATCTAAATCAGTGGAGAAAATCATGGAGCGATGCATTTAAATTAGGGCATAACGAAGTAATCAATACAGCCAAAGATCTCTCGATACGCTTAGCAGAGTTGGCATCTTCTATTAGAGATCGAATTAAGGTTGCCCTTAGTATTGAAAATGATTCAGGTCCATTAACGATTTTGATGAATGCATTCAAGTCATCTTTAGTAAATGACCTTGATAACGATTCTTTTTCTGATATGTACGCACAAACTATTGCGTATGGTCTTCTCTCAGCTCGCATCACAGATCCAAGCAAAAAAACTGTAGATGACTTTACTTCGCACATGCGAACTAGTCCATTTCTTCGCGAGTTAATGCAAACCTTTTTAAATATTGGGGGCCGTAAAGGTAAAGCAGGTGGACCAGGAATCGATTTTGATGAATTAGGTGTTGGAGATGTAATTCAACTACTTGACAACGTGAACATTGAGGCAGTGTTAAGAGACTTTGGAGATAAAAATCGCCAAGAAGATCCAGTGATGCATTTCTTTGAAGGCTTTTTGCAAGCATATGACAAGCAGATCCGCAAAGATCGCGGTGTTTTTTACACGCCTCAACCTGTCGTATCTTATATTGTTCGCAGCGTTCACGAACTCCTACAAACTGAGTTTGGCTTAGTTGACGGTCTTGCAGATATCACCACTTGGGGTGAAATTCTTCAAAAACATTCGGACCTAAAACTTCCGATGCTTACCGACGAGCCGGGCGAAAAGCGAACTATTTCACCTGATGAGCCTTTCGTTCAAATCCTTGATCCAGCTACAGGAACAGCGACGTTTCTGATAGAGGTAATTGAAATCATTTATAGCACTCTCACTTCCAAATGGAAGCGAGAGCGCCTTTCAGATGCTAAGCAGGTTGTAGCTTGGAACGAATATGTTCCAAAACATCTTCTACCTAGACTGCATGCCTTTGAGCTAATGATGGCGCCCTATGCAATTGCTCACATGAAAGTTGGTTTAAAACTCGCAGAAACTGGATACCTTTTTGCTTCAGATGAGCGCGCTCGTATTTATCTAACTAATGCGCTTGAGCCCTATCAAAAACAGCTTAATCTTCCAAAGCTTAATGCATTAGCGCATGAAGCATCTGCTGTTAACAACATTAAAAGAAGCAAACGCTTTACAGTCGTAATCGGGAACCCTCCATATTCAGGTGTATCTTCTAATATGTCGGAAGGGGCCCAACATTTGATCGATCCATATAAATTTGTAGATG
>CAIMNF010000221.1 GCA_903842755.1 Oligoflexia bacterium | reverse complement strand
GTAAACGAGGGGAAGAGTATCAAAAGCTCAAGCGCGCGATGACTCAAAAGCTAGAGCATCTCTTACTGGTTCATTTACCGCAGCTCAAGAATCGGATTGAGTATTCTGAACTTTCTACCCCGCTTTCGACTCGGCATTTTTCAAACTATTCGGAAGGCGAGATTTATGGCTTAGAGCATTCTCCCGCTCGGTTTAAACTTGATTTTCTGAGGCCTGCAACTCCAATCAAAGGTCTTTTTTTAACGGGTCAGGATATTGTGACGGTGGGAGTGGGGGGAGCATTATATTCGGGGGTGCTTGCTGCATCAAAAGTTTTAAAAAAATCGATCATTCTTAGGGTTTTATTGAAAAAAAAGCGGAAAAAATCTGAGGGTTTGTAACTTTGCTGGCTCGGCGCACGTATAGGAGGGCATGATGTTTCAATTTAGAAAGTTAAAGCCCACAGTTGTTTCTAGCTTATCTACGGTTTGGTTGCTTCTGAGCGGGTGTGCGCATTCGTTTGATCGCACCGTCGAGCATGTGGATCGGGATCGTTTTATGGGTACTTGGTATGTCGTGGCCGGTCGGTTTACGATGTTCGAAAAGGATGTCCATCAAGCAGTGGAAAAGTATACGTGGAACGAAGCCCAGCAGCAGATTGACATCGATTTTTCATACCGAAAAGGTTCGCTCGCAGGCGAATTGAAAAAAATCCCTCAAACGGGTTGGATTGAAAATCAAATGACTCAGGCAACGTGGAAGGTTTCGCCTTTTTGGCCTTTGCGCTTTACTTATTTGGTCATTGCGCTTGATCCGAACTATGAATGGACGGCAATTGGAGTACCCAATCAAAATTACTTGTGGGTGATGGCCCGGCAACCCGTTTTGCCGAAAGCAAAACTAGATGAAATCTTAAAGCAGGTCGCTGCACTTCCTTATTCGGTTGAGGATATTGTTTTTGTCGAAAATCAATGAAAAGAGGTGATTTCCCACAGTCATAGGCCAACGCCTACAGTGACAACTGTGACTGCAGGTCTAAAGGTACGTCATTTGATTTGAGCTTGGCACGCGGATTGCTTAGTGATGGAAAACTATGTTAACCATCCCTAAGGAGTATCAGGTCGTATGCACAGCTTTAAACGTGTTTTCAATCCGCTTTTAACGTTCATTATTTTTTCCAGTCTCATCACCGCGTGCGCAAGCGGGCCCCAATTAGAAAATTACTCGCGCTCAGAAATTGACCGGCCCTTTACACTTCCAAGTGGAGTTGCAAGTTGGACAACGGAATTTGCAATCGATCATCAAATGAATCCATCTGGCTATCCGCAGACGTCCAGTATTCTTGATCCAATGATTTGGACGCAAAGTTTATCGGATGATTGGAATATCCTTTGGGCACCCATTCCTTTAGGGGTGATGTACCAACTTAATAAAGATGACTCGGACCGCATGGGGTTAGGTCTATTGATGGGAGCGAGCTACAATTCCATTAATGGGTTTGACTTACGGCCAACGCTTACCTTTTCAGAGCGCCATTATTTTTCAAAAAGTTTTGCGGTCGATGCCAGCCCAGGGTTGACGGCAAGACTCCCGTTTCAATCCGGTCAAAGACCTTTTTTGCTTGCAGGAATTACCTTTAAAGGTGTTTTTCAGCTGACTCCCACTTTCGCTTTATTGCCCGGGTTTAGTATCGATGAGTACCGATGGGAGTCGAACGCAACCGATTTAGATGCTCAAGGCCGGCCATTGTCCGAAGTTTATACTCACGTAGTCGTGCCCCTTTCGTTTGAAGCCAAATGGAGTGTGAGCCGTCGCTGGGATTTAAACGCGTCTTTCACCTATTCAAAAATTGGTTATATGGATGGATATTCGGATGAGCAAGGTGCAGTGAATGCGATTTATTATTGGTAACCGGTTCGTCCTTATTTGCGCACTCTTTTCTCAAAGTGCCTTTGCGAGTCAATCGATTTGTGAAGTCGAACTAATGGGCAAAGCACCGCGTGTGCAAACGGGGCTGTTCGGAAAAATCCAAGCCAATTGGGATCGAAGCCAGATCAATTCTTTTTTAGAGTCCTATGCAAGGAATTCAAACAATCAATCGGCCTATTTATTCTTAATAAGAATGATTGAAGAACAAAAAATCGTTTCTGTAAGCGAAGCCGAAGAAATTGCCATCCGGCTTGCGTGGATAAGGAATGAGGTACGAACGAAGCAATGGTTCATTGAGCATAATACGCGGGACATTCAAGAAAAAATTCTCTCCGTGATTCAGAATCATCCGGGAGAAATGATGCGTGATGCCGGAGCAAAAAGAAGACTGATTGCATTGATGATTTATTCGGGAGAAGAATTTGGATTTACGTGGGATGCTTCGAAATATTTAATAGAGCTGCCGCTCGATCTAAAAGTAAAGTTAAAAGAGGATTTGCTGGACGATGTTTTTTACCCCTTCTTTACGGAGCAGCGGCAAGCGTCGCTAAAAAAAATGGTTCGTGATTTTTATTTTTTTAACCTGGATCGAATGTTCCCTCCCAGACTCAATAACACCAATGTGTGGGATTTGATCCGCTTTTCCAGTAAGCAACTTCAGGGGGAGTGGTCTATTCAAGGACCAATGGGCTATCAAAATCCAGAAACAGCCAAGCAGGTGCTTGCGGTCATTGCGTTAGATGAAAAGCCTAATTTCAATAAGCCCGAGTTTGATGTTCTTTATGAACTGACCCATCACCGCATTTATTTTGCGTTAACCCAAAAAGATGGCGAACAAGATGCGGCGGCCGTTCCGTTTTTGTTGCCGTGCGCGAATGCGGTTGCGGTGATTTTAAACCGCTGGACTAAAACGGGTGCGTCGTCCTGGTTGGGTGGAAACAATGGCAAAGATTTTTTTATCTGGTTATCGGCACTAAACGATCGACCCGTGATTAGGAATTTTTTGATCGAGACTTACCCAGAGTTAAATCCAGTGCTTCAGGTAAGAAGCTATGCTGAATTAGCAGACGTAATGCGGAAACCGATTTTTTCAGAGGGTAAGTTTTTTAAGTTTTCGACTCACCATTAGGGTGAAGTTAATCCGTATTGAAATGCAGACGAATAAAAAAAGCGGAAGAAACAAGTTGCTTCTTCCGCTTTCGATTGAATGAATCCTTCTGCGTTTAGCAGAATCCATTAATGCTTTTTGTTGCTCGGATTACCTGGGTTCGAATTGTTCGATCCATTTGTGGGTCCATTGCCTTGGTTCCCGTTGGTTTGGTTACCGGGGCCAGATCCATTTGGACCACCATTCTTCTGGTTTTTAACAGAATTATTGTTTTGGTTGTTGTTATTCGATCCACCACCAGAAGTTGCCGCAGCTAATGCCGAAGGTTGGTTCGGATAAAGGGAAGCTTCCTTTGATTGAATGCTTGCTTTTAAACTATCCAAGGAACCATTTTGTTGGCACGCATTGAGTACAGGTTGTTTAACTCCAGCTGTTTGCGGAGCGTTCTGGAAACAGCTTACCCGTTTGTTAAAATCCGCAATGGTTAGACAATTCGTTGCAACCGTAGAGAGCTTTGATGAAATGCTCGCACACGTTTTTGAACTGACCTTGATCGCTGGAGTGTTAGAGTTATTCCCGTTTGATGAGTTTGAACCGTTCGACCCGTTGGGTCCAGAGTTATTGCTGGAGTTCGGTCCGCTATTCCCATTTGGCCCAGGGTTTTTGCTTCCATTCGCTCCATTATTGCCGTTTGGTCCATTATTTCCATTAGGACCACTGTTCCCGTTAGAATTTCCGTTTGGCCCATTATTCCCCCCTAAAGCGGAAGGCTGATTGGGATAAAGGGAATGCTCTTGCCCTTGAATGCTTGCCTTTAACGCATTCAATGACCCATTTTGCTCACACGCATTCATGACGGCTGATTTAACACCAGCCGTTTGAGGCGCATTATTGAAACAGGTTGACCGTTGGTTAAAGTCTGCAATTTGTAAACAGGCCGTACCCACCGGTGAAAGTTTGCTCACAACGGATGCGCAAGTTTTAGCACTCACTTTAATTGTTTTAGCGGGACCGTTATTGCCCGAATTATTGTTTCCATTCGTAGGACCAGGACCGTTAGGACCAGGACCATTAGGACCAGGACCGTTAGGACCAGGACCATTAGGACCAGGACCATTAGGACCAGGACCATTAGGACCAGGACCATTTGGACCAGGACCGTTAGGACCAGGACCATTTGGACCAGGACCGTTAGGACCAGGACCGTTAGGACCAGGACCATTAGCACCAGGACCATTAGGACCAGGACCATTAGGACCAGGACCATTTGGACCAGGACCATTTGGACCAGGACCATTTGGACCAGGACCGTTAGCACCAGGACCGTTAGCACCAGGACCGTTTGGATTATTTCCATTTGGTGCATTTTGTGCCACTACGCCATTTGGATTATTTCCGTTATTATTGTTATTCACGGCTCCGGTGTTTTGCTGTGCTAAGGAGCTGCTTGCAATGAGCAGCAGCGCCCCGCTCGCGATGAACGTTTGAGGGTTATAAAAGCGTTTTAACATTTTCAGTTCTTTTCCTTTCTTGTGTCACTATTGAATATAGATTCATTTAATGTTCTACTTTGGAAATAGAGGAATCAATGATTTTTATTTGGCGAACGAGCAAGCTTTTGAAAATCGGACTTCTGATCAGCATCCCTTTTTTGACGGGGGGCTGGGGAACCGACACATTAGCTCCGGGTTGTAGCCGTTGCCCGGAAATAAAAAAAAATTTAGCGACCTATTTGAAAGACTCAAAAGAGATTGAAGTTGAATTACATCGGCAAAAGGGACTCGTAAAGGCTTCCGACGCCGAGAAAGAGTCAAAAAAGTTTGTCATGACCACCCACCTTATTGTCTTAGCCGCAAACCTAGAAACCGCAAAGAACCTGTACGAAAGCGAGCAAAAAGCCTACGAATATAATCAATGTTCAGAATGTAAAGGTGTTTTGCAAATGAGCGGGAAGGGAAAAAAGGGGCTGGATCGGAAAAAAACCTCGGTGCTCCCCAAAAACTGACCCCCATCCATGCTTATTGGAAGCTTGTTGAGTCCACTAACTCCTTAATATCTGGCCCAAATCTTGAATTATGCACGGTCATGAAGAATCCAT
>CAIMNF010000220.1 GCA_903842755.1 Oligoflexia bacterium | reverse complement strand
GCTTGCAACGATTAGTACGACAAACGGTGCCACTGCAGGCATTAACAAACCGGCGAATGGGTTTAACGCCAGGCCTAGACCTTGAGAAAGATAGGAAAATCTCAATAAAAGGGTGGGGCGGACGCGGGACGCAATCCAACCCAAAATTACACCTTGGACGGCAACCCCGAGGATGGACTCATAGCCAAAGATAACCCCAAAATGCCGTTGATCATAGTGAAAGAGATGGGAGATCAGCCGTGCAAAGGTTCCTTCCAACGTTGCCAATGATAACCAGGCGACAACCGCAATCAACATCAAAGGTCTTAGCTCGGGTAGTTCTCTCAATAAGCCTAATCCAAGCCCACTCGATCGCTTCGCCGCATCCTTTCCTGGTTTTGTCGCGTTTGCCTCCGCGGGGGCCTGGGGTAACCCAAGTGACATCCAAAGCGCGCCGAAGAGGGAGGCTGCTCCCGCCGTGAGTCCAACCAAAAGGTGACCACCGGTCGCGGATAAGAACCCGCCGAGGGGCGGGCCGATAACCAATCCCGCAGAGAGAGCGGCTCCGATCCGTCCGAGCGCGGCCGTCCGCTCGTCTGTATTGTAAATATCCGAAATGTACGCCTGGGCGATCGCAACATTAGCTGCCCCAAAACCCGACAGTATCCGACTGAAAAGCAGAATCCAAATACTGTTTGCAAGGCCATATGAGAACATCGCGAAGCCAGAAATGACCGTGCAAACGACGACCACTCGTTTTCGACCATTTTGGTCACTGTATGTACCCCATCGGGGCGAAACAATAAGCTGAGTCACAAATGTGCTGGCAAGTAGAGTTCCCACAATCACGCCAACTGGCCATCCTTTAGGAACCATGGATTCGGCCAACAACTGAATGTCGGCAACGATCATGCCAAACCCCAGCAGATCCAGAAAAACGGCAGCCAGAAGGGGAGTTTCCGCCTTTCCGATCCTCATGGATGAAAGTTTGGCACGAAGCAAACTTTCCTAGTTTACGGATGAGACTGATAGGCTCGCAAGCTGAGGCATGCAACGTCAGGCCCTATTGAAAAAGGCAGTAGAATTTGAACTGCTAAAAAATCCTCAACTATCCCATTGTATTTGCTAGTATTGCCAACACTATTAACTGCATTTAATATTCGACTCTTTAGCATAAGATTAAGCTTTCTAGGAGGAGTCCGTCAAAAGCCTCATTTCTACCGCAATTGAACTCAAATACGGTGTATCCTTCACAAACTGTAAGCTTGAATTGAATCGAAAAGTTAGAAAGTTCTAGTCTCCGAAAGGCAATGATAATTTCTCTAAAAACCCAGAACTATTTGGGGTCTTCTTCCGTTTAATCAAGCGGACTGCAACGAATTGCAACCATTAAGGCACACTCTGGAGAATCTCTCACGGGGGGCCGCAAAACCCTACTCAGGTAGGAAGTGGCATCGGCTGTTGGGACTAAGCACCCCGGCAGCCTTTTTTCTTTTTGCCAGCAAATTGGCGGGAAGACCAACATAGAAAGGTTGCACCGTAAGAGGGGGCGAGCGCGTGGTAGCATCATCAAATGCCCTGGCTCAACATCATCTTGCTCCTTTACGCTTTGCTCAATATCGTGATGGGAATCCTAGGCTTCGTCAATAAGGGCAGTATTATCTCCCTCATTGCTGGAGTTGCCGCAGCAATGTTCATCCTTGGCTCGTTAGCCTGGGCAAAGACGAATCCTCGATCGGGCCGGATCACATCATTGGT
>CAIMNF010000219.1 GCA_903842755.1 Oligoflexia bacterium | reverse complement strand
TCACGCGAGTTTCAAAAAAGTTCTTTTCTTTTTTGAGATCCAGCATTTCGCTCATCCAAGGAAAAGGATTTTCTGCACCGGGATATTGCTCAGGAAGCCCGATTTGATTGCAGCGGCGGTTAGCAATGAAATAGATATACTCTTCAAACATTTCTGCATTCATACCTAAAATACCATGTGGCATGGTATCTCGTGCGTATTGATATTCCAACGCCACGCCTTCTTTAATTAAAGTAATGATTTGCTCTTTGAATTCGGACGTCCATAGATGCGGATTTTCGATTTTGATTTGGTTGATAACGTCGATACCAAAATTCATATGCATCGATTCATCACGTAATATGTATTGGAATTGTTCGGAAGTTCCCACCATTTTATTGCGTCTGCCCATCGATAAAATTTGGGTGAAACCCACATAAAAGAAAATACCTTCAAAAACCACGTAGAAAGCAATCAAATCACGCAACAGGCGTTGATCGTTTTCAGGAGTGCCTGTATGAAAATTAGGATCGCACAAACTTTGGGTAAACGGCAGTGCCCATAATGCTTTGCTTGCGACAGAAGGAATTTCCCGATACATGTTAAATACCGCCGTTTCGTCTAAGCTCAGGCTTTCAATTACATATTGGTAAGCATGGGTATGCAAGGCTTCTTCGAATGCTTGGCGGAGCAAATATTGGCGGCATTCCGGGTTAGTGATATGTCGATAAACCGCTAAAACCAAATTATTGGCAACCAAAGAATCTGCAGTGGAGAAAAACCCCAAATTACGAAGAACAATCAAACGCTCGTCATCGGTTAATCCTTTCGGATCGCGCCACAAAGCCAAATCAGCACTCATACTGATTTCATTGGGCATCCAATGATTCGCGCAGCCAGTCAAATATTTCTCCCAAGCCCAAGTGTACTTGAATGGAACAAGTTGATTTAGATCAGCCCGGCAGTTGATTATTTGTTTGTCATCAACATGAATTCTATTGGCGCCCATTTCTATGGTTTCAAGGCCGCTGATGGTAACGGGGGTGGGGCTGTCTGTATTAGTAGCTAGATTCATACTATCTCCGGTGTTTTATTATATAGGTTATTATTGGCAAGCTTCACAATCGGGATCTAAAATAGAGCAAACCTTCGGTTCTATAGGTGTTTCAGATTTTACTGCATTCAAAGCTCCATCGGTGATGGTTGATTTTTCTGCGTTAGAGGCGCCAGTACTGCGTAAATAGTAAGTGGTTTTCAACCCTCGTAACCAAGCTTGACGATACAATTCATCAAGTTTTTTTCCGGAAGGCTTAGCCATATAGATATTTAAAGACTGGGCTTGATCAATCCATTTCTGGCGGCGTGATCCGGATTCAACTAACCACATGGGGTCAATTTCAAACGCAGTGGCATACCTACGTTTTAAATCTTCTGGGATACGACTGATAGGTTGAACAGAACCATCAAAATACTTGAGATCATTTACCATGACTTCATCCCACAGCTGTAAACCTTTTAATTCAGTAACCAAATAAGGATTGATCACTGTGAATTCGCCTGACAAGTTCGATTTTACATATAAATTTTGATAGGTAGGTTCAATTGATTGCGAGACGCCACAAATATTAGAAATAGTAGCAGTCGGGGCAATTGCTAGCACATTTGAATTACGCATCCCTTGGGTACGTACGGCGACGCGTAAGGCTTCCCAATCTAAGTTTTGACTTCGGTCTTGTTCAAGGTGCTTTCCACGTGCTTGTTGTAAAATATTGATCGAATCAATCGGTAAAATCCCTTTGCTCCACAATGAGTTTTCATAGCTAGGGTACATGCCCCGTTCTTTAGCCAAAGCTGAAGAAGCTTCGATCGCATAGTAGGAAATGGTTTCCATGGAGGTATCGGCAAATTCTACGGCTTGCGGCGATGCATAGTCTAATTTTAAAGCATACAGCGCGTCTTGAAAGCCCATCAATCCCATACCTACTGGTCGATGTTTGAGATTAGAATTACGTGCTTGCGGCACAGAGTAATAATTGATATCAATAACATTGTCCAACATGCGTACGGCAGTCGTGATGGTCGTACGAAGTTTTTGTGCGTCTAATTGACCATTTACGATGTGTGCGGGTAAATTCACTGAGCCTAAATTACAGACGGCTATTTCGTCTGCAGAGGTATTGAGTGTGATTTCAGTACATAGATTGGAACTATGAATCACACCTGCGTGTTGTTGGGGGGAACGAAGATTACAAGCGTCTTTAAACGTTAACCAAGGATGGCCAGTTTCGAATAGCATCGATAACATTTTACGCCATAGTTTGGTTGCTGAAAGGGTTTTGTAATGCGTAATTTTACCGGTACGGGTTGCTTCTTCGTGGGCTAAATAAGCGGTTTCAAATTTTTTTCCGTAACAATCATGAAGCTCACTTACGTCGTTAGGTGAAAATAAAGTCCATTCTCCTTCTTCAAAGACGCGTTTCATAAATAAATCGGGAATCCACAGCGCCGTGTTCATGTCATGGGTACGTCGACGATCATCGCCAGTGTTTTTACGTAATTCAAGGAATTCTTCTACGTCTAGGTGCCAACATTCTAAATAAGCACATACGGCGCCTTTTCGTTTACCACCTTGATTTACGGCAACAGCAGTTGCATCAGCCACGTTCAGGAAAGGGACCACGCCTTGTGATTTACCATTCGTCCCTTTGATATGCGCCCCCATCGCTCGGACGGCAGTCCAATCGTTGCCCAGTCCGCCTGCAAATTTTGACAACAAAGCATTGTCTTTTAAAGCGGAATAAATACCATCTAAATGATCAGGCACCGTCGTCAGATAGCAACTGGACAATTGTGGGCGTACGGTTCCTGAATTAAATAAAGTTGGGGTGGAAGCCATATAATCAAAAGAGGATAATAACGTATAAAATTCAATAGCT
>CAIMNF010000218.1 GCA_903842755.1 Oligoflexia bacterium | reverse complement strand
TCAGACTGGTCTCGTAATTTGTCTTATCCTGTACGGCAAGATCAAAAACGTTCACGGTGGGTAGATAGCGAATCCTTTGCTTGGGAAAAAGAATTCGGAGTGCAAGGGGGATGACTACGTCATCATTTTTAAAGTCTTGGTGGTGGAATCGTGGAGGTAAATCTGTAGTCAAGAGCTTGAACGCTGCAAGCAGATTTTCCCGGCGATAGGCAATCGCAGCGCCGTGCAGACTGATGGGGCCGCCGCACTTATTTTCAATTGCTTTCAGAGTTCTTTCAATCCACCAAAACAAATGGTGAACGCGTGAAGCACCCTGAATTTGGTACGAGGGAGCGATTGCGAGGGCATCCGAGTCATTCATGCAGGCAATCCAATTTTGCAGCGTTTCTGCCGTAAAGTGGATGCCCGAGTCTAAAAAGATCACCCACTCCGTCTCGGCCAAATGCGCAAGGGCATGGATGGTTTTCCACTTGCTTTTGAAGGTATAGGTTACGGTCTGAATATTGAGTTTTGCGTTCCAAAGGCGGGCTTGGGTTTCTGTTTGGTCCGTGCAGTGATCTAGTCCTAGGATTATTTTTGGGGCGAACGGCGCTGTGGGGTCTGTCGTCGGAAGTGCGCTTGCAATGCACCCCAACGTCGTGCCGATTTTCTTTTCTTCGTTATGCGCTGGAATTAAAAAAGTAATTTTTGGAAATGGGGTGGGCTGCGCGATTTGTTGGTTCACCGATTTACGTCCAAAAAAAATACGACTCAAAACACTTCCTAAACCCAACAGCCCTAATAAAGGCAATTGCGCTGCGATCAGAATACATGCGTTTAGAATCACAGAGGCACGTCCCCCACGGGAACCGCTGGATTTCCTGCGGCCACGGTATTAGGGGGAATACTCCGGTTCACGACGGACCCGAAACCAATGACCGAATTTTCACCGATGGTAACGCCTTTTAAAACAGCAGCACCTGCAGCAAGCCAAACATTGTTTTCAATTTTCACGGGTGCGCTTGCCGGGGGCGAAGCGTGAAGGGTATTTCTGTTTCGCTTGATGGAATGAAAATCGGTATCAAAAATTCGGACATCCGCAATAATGCAAGAATCGCCAATTTCAATCTGGGTGGTGCATCCCCATCGCGTCCCGTTGATAAAACAGTTCTTGCCGATTCGAATCACTGCTGTCGGAGAATGAGTAAACGGAGTAGCGGCGTCACCAACAATGCAGTCATCGCCGATGATCACCAAGCCTGGCCCTCGCGCTTTGAGTGATCCTTGCAAACAAAATCGCTTTCCAATGCGGAGCCGGCTGCCGCCGAACATTTCGCGCATCAGCCACCAGGGGCGGAAAAGCATTCCCTTTAGCCATCCGATGCGCCAGCGCAAATGGATGCCGTTCTTTTGGTATTGAGGGTGTTGCGGTTTGGGCAGAAAAAATAAAAAATCAATCATAAGGCTTGCTCAATGGTTTTAATCACTTTTGCTGGGCTACCGGCCAGCACAGAGTTTTTCGGATAATGACCAGCGACTACAACGGAATTCGCTGCGATGATACAGCCCGATTCGATCTGGGCCCCTTTTAAAATCGTAGAGTTCGCTCCCATCCAAATGTCGTCCCCTAGCGTGATCGATGCCGTAGGAAAAGTCCAATTGAAAGGGGTAGAGGATAATCCGCACATTTGTTCCACTTGCTGACGGCGCAACTGTGGATGAAGTGGGTGGGGGTCAAAGTCTTGGATAAAGGTGTTCCAACTGCTTAAAAATCGCTGACCAATGATGATCGACGCACGCGAATAGATGCGCGTATCTCCGATGATGGAGTGATTCCCGATCTGTATCTTTCCACTCCCATACGCCTCAATTTGAGCGAATTCGTACACCGTACACCGCTCACCTAAAGTGATTGAGGCGTTGGGCTCTTCGTTTCGTACGCAGCGTAAGCGTTGAATTTGAGTTTGGGGGCCCAAGTAAATATGCTTTGGATAAAAACCAATCGCTTTTAATACATGAATCAAAAATCTTGTGCGTTGGAAAAGGAAACGAGTTCTGACATACTGGAATAAAAAGAGTGGCCGCGTTTGAAGCACTTTTAGAATTTGGGATAGCACACCTCAAATTTTACCGAACTCAGGAGAGTAAAGGCAAGTTAGTTTATGGAAAAAGCAGAGTTAAAACTCAGGTCGCACTGGCCTCTGACCTTGCTTTCAAGTTTAGCGTCGATGTGCAACTTAGCTTTGCCGCTTGTTTTGGCCCGGATTTTTTCGCCGGAGCAAATGGGAGATTATAAAATCTTTTTCCTTTATCTGGTGTTAATGCCCTGGTTTACCATGAGCGCGGGTATCGGAAACGGGCTTTATTACTGGGTAAATAAGGATCAATTTAAACACTATTTTCAAATCAGTTGGACGGTTCTATTCTCTTGGGCAACGTTCGTCTCTTTGCTGATTTTCGTTTTTCTTCGTCACGAACCGTTGGGGCCTTGGTTTGCCCTAGGAACGTTTCTGACTTTAACAGCTAACTTTCATGAAGAGACCTTGATCGCCATGGGATTGACATGGCGAGGAGCGCTTTTTTCTTCTTTGTCTGAAGTGATCCGCACAGGATTAGTCATTTCAGTAGTCCTAGTTACGCATAGTTTAGAGAGGATGATTCAAGCTTACGTGGGTGTGCTTTTGGCAAAGGTGGTCGCGGGTATTTTATGGGGGCGAACACTCGAAACCCAGCGTTTTACCGTCCTGTGGGCCGAACACAAGACCATGCTGAAACAAGTGTTGCGATATGCAGTTCCCGTTTCACTAGCCTCCTTGATTGCGGTTTTTACGCACTATGCAGATCAGTTGGTTGTTTCGCGCCTTACGGATGCCGCGTATTTCGCAGGGTACGCACTGGGTTGTTTAACCATTCCGCCCCTTAACTCATTTGAACAAGCCGTGAACCGAGTCATGATCCCGGCGCTCCAAGAAAATAAGCCTTATTTATTCAAAAGCGCGGTTTCGGAATTGTTTTGGATTTTGCTCCCAGCAACAGTGGGGCTTTTGGTATTTGCTGATCCGATTGTAACCATGATTTTTACCGAAAAATACGCATGGACTGCCCCCTTTTTGCGCGTTTATTCCTTTAGTTATTTGCTTTTGGCTTTTCCGTACGACGCCTGGCCGCGCGCGCGCGGCGATGGAAAATGGATTTTTAAAAACCTGATGGTTGCCGTTGGTATCGCCGTAGTCACGATTCCTACGCTCACTTATTTCTACAAAGGCATGGGGGCGTTGGTGGGGCTGTTGCTCACCCAAGTTGCACTTCGAATTGGCGGTCTACGCTACATTTTAAAACACACCTCCTGGAAGTTTGAAGAATTCATGCCGCTGAATGAATTCAGCGATCAGGCGTGGTTGTGCGTGGTGCTCTCGCTTGCGTGTTACGGCGGGGCTTTGGTGCTTGGCTTTGGATTGAAGTGGTTTTTGATTTGTGGCCCTTTGTTTGCAGTTGTTTATTTAGCACTCACTTTAAAAAAGCGAATGAAAACACATTTTGAACAAGCCAAGCGCCCGGCGGTGATCCAGCTCACGCAGTATTTGGAAATGGGCGGATTAGAAAGGGTTATTCAGTCGCTCTGTGTGGAGTACTTAAAGCAAGGCAAGATCGATGTTTATTTGGCGAGTTACGATGAGCGCTCAAATGCGCATTCCTTAAAAGAGCAATTTCATGCGGCGGGTGTAGAATTACTTACGTTTAGAAAGGGGAAGGGGTTTTCATTTCGGTTTTTAATCCTTTTCTTAAAGTTCGTATTTTGGAAAAGGATCTCCTTAATTCATACCCACGATTTAGGGCCGCTGGTTTACGCTTCGGTGGCGAAGGTATTGACCGGAGGGTTTTTAAAAATCGTTCACACCCAGCATAGTTTTGTGCATCTCGATAAGAAGAAACGGCATCGATTTTACGAGCAGTTCTTTACTCGCTTTGCAAATCAAGTCGTGGTCATTTCCAAAGATGCCTATCAAACCTATCAAGCCTTAGGGGTTAACTCGAAGAGATTGGTCTTAGTAGAAAACGGTGTTTTTTTTCCGAGCATCGTCCCTGATTCCGCTGCAGAGCGGTTTTCGCTTAGATCGGTGCTGGCTCCCCAAATCGCTTCTGAATGCAAGTGGGTTTTGGTTTTGGCAAGAATTCACGCCCAAAAAGGCCAAAATCATGCAATTGAACTTTGGTCCAAACTGCCAGCAGCAGTCCGGGAAAGTTTAAGACTGATTTTTGTGGGTCAAGAGAGCACTCCCGGGGAAATGGCCAGACTCCAAGAGTTGGTCAAAAAAAATGCTTTGGGAGAAACTGTTTTTTTTCAAGGCGCAAGCTCAGAACCTCTCCTATGGTTACAAGCGTGCGATGTTTTTCTATCCCTGTCAGAGTTTGAAGGAATGCCGCTCAGCCCGATCGAGGCCTATGGAGCGGGCTTGCCCCTGATTTTATCGCGCATTCCGGGCCATGAAATGCTTCCCGATTCGAGCCATTTTTTATCGCTGCCTTTGATGGATTCTGAGGTCCAAGCTGTTACCACTTTTTTTGCACAAGTCATCCAAAGTGATTCGATCAAAGACCGAATGATCGCGTTTCAAAGAGCGAAGGAGTGGCGAAGTCGTTATGGAGTAGAGGGGATGGCTAACAAATATATGGGCCTCTATCAGCAAGCGTGGGGCAATTCTGTTGAGCTTGGTTCGCTAAACGTTTCGGAGGCCAACAGGTGATTGTTCATCTTTTTAATTCGACGCTAGTCAGTGGGCCGGAAACGTTAGTGATTCCTGCGTTACCTTCCTTGGGAGAAGATCTTGGTCAAACCGTTGAGGTTTGGAACTTGGCTGAATTGCGTAAGGATTCTGCTGCCGAAAAGCCGCTTGCTTATGCGGAAGGGTTCGGACTTAAAACACGTTCATTTCCGGTTGGAAGCCGCTGGGACTGGAGCACTGTTCGAACTCTCGCGCAAACGTTAGCAGATTCAAAGCCTGTACTCGTGCACGCGCACGATGTAAAAGCATCGCTTTACCTTTTGCTGGCCCAAAGCTTTGCGTGGATTTGGTGCCCGAGCGAAGCGTCTAAGAAAAGAGCACTGAGGTTTACCACTCACCACGGAATCCATGCACGCAACGGACGGATGGTTCGGGTGTATGAGTGGATTTATCGTTTTTTTTGCCTTCCTTTTTTTGATCAAATTTTGGTCGTTTGTTCTTCCGATAAAGACATTCTCACGGCGCAAGGGTTGTCTGGCGAAAAAATTACCGTTCATCTGAACGGCGTGGATCGAAGCAGAGTTGATCCTTCGTTACGCCCCCAACTGAAGGCAGGAATTCAACAAAGGTGGGAGGAGCGATTCCAGTTGTCCCTTAAAGGAAAGTGCGTACTGGGAGTTGCGGCAAGACTCTCGCCCGAGAAAAACCATGCTCTGATTTTAGAGGCACTGAAGCTCTTGAAGGAAAAAAATCAGGACTGGGTCTGCCTCTGTTTTGGAGTGGGTCACCTTTTGTCCGAGCTTAAACAACGGACGGAAACTTTGGGTCTTCTGAAACACGTGGTTTGGTGTGGGTACGAAAATAATTTGAGTGAAGCCATGGCGGGTTTTGATTTACTGCTTTCGGTTTCGATAGGCGAAGGCTTGCCCATTAATTTATTGGAAGCCGGCTGGGCTGCAACTCCCATTCTTGCCGCACGCGTAGATGGGGTGAATGATCTGGTTCCCGAAGGGCATTCGGAGCTCCAGCAATCGGGGTTACCTCCAAAGCCCACGGCCGCAGAAGTCGCGCAGCGGCTCGGAGAGTTGATTTCTAATTCCCCATTGCGAGACCAGCTTGGCACCCAATTTCAAAAACGGGTGGAAGAAACCTTTTCCGGTACGCTTTGGAAAAAGAACTTAAAAAATATTTATTTTCGGTTTATTCCTAAACCATGAGCTTAAAACTCCCCGCTGGTTGGTATGCAATTTTGGATGCACACGAAGTAAAGTTAAACAAACCGTTTGGTTTTGTTCGCTTTGGAGTGGCCCTGGTCGCGTGGCGAAATACCCTGGGTAAAGTCGTCGTGATGGCCGACCATTGTCCGCACCGCAAGGCAAAGCTAAGCTTAGGAACAGTTGAAGCAGGTACCTTGGTCTGCCCATTTCACGGTTTCAAATTTGATTCGCTCGGAAATTGTAAATGGATTCCCGAACTAGAGCGAGAAGCGTCCGGAATTGCGGCGCAAGTGTTTCCCACCCAAGAAAAACACGGCTTGATTTGGATGAAGTGGCGCGCGCAAGAAGCGGGGGATGAGGGCTCTGCCCATGATCTCCCCTGGTTTAAGGAAGTTCTGGTTGCTCCCCGTGGAAAGAAATTTTATGTCAGCCGGCATGCGGTGACGTGGCCGATTCACTTTTCAAGATCGGTCGAAAACCAATTGGACTATGCCCATTTGCCCTTTGTGCATCGTACGTCGATTGGGCGCTTTGCTTCGGCTCCCAAACGGGTTCCTGAAGCCGTCATTACGGAAAGCCGCTTAAAGTGGTTCTTTCCGGATCGTAGGGAGTCGTTTATTGAGTTTGCTTTTCCGAATGTATGGTTGAATCGAATTTCTGAAAAATACGCCATTACTCTGGCCTTTGCTCCGGTAGACGAAGGCCATACTAAACTTTATTTGCAAACGCACCGAACGTACTTAACCTGGCCGCCCATCTCGTGGATCATGAACGCGGTTGATCGCGTGTTGAATCGGTGGATTCTTGGGCAAGATTTTAGAGTGGTCAATAGTCAAGAACCGAAAAATTCTTTAGAATCGGTGGAAACGCTCGTAGGTAGTGATCGTTTTATTATCGCGTTTAGAAAGTGGCTGAGGTCGGCATGAAAATTTTAATTACGTTTAGTTTGTTATTCGCAATCTTGGGTTACCGGAGTACTGCTCATGCCGAAGAGTCGGTTCCTGCAATAACGCCTTCCGCTACTCCAATAGGAACACAATCTCCAGTTCCGTCACCAAGTCCGGGCGTCGTGCTCCAAAGCGTGCCCCACTTCAAAGCCGAAACAATCAGCAAACAGGCGTTTGACTTCCCAAAAGATTTGAAGATGCCCACTGCAATTTTAAATATTGGTTTTACGAAGAGCTCCCAAAAAGCGGTACTTCAGTGCGGGAAGCTTTTAGAGGACGATTTTAAAGGCTTAGTATTTTCCGCAGCCGAGCTTGAGGGCGTTCCCTTTTTTATCAAAGGCATCGTAAAGAACGGCATTCGGGGGACAATCGCAGAGTCACTCCAAAGCCGTTTTTTAGTATTCTTTGAGGGCAAAAAAGAACTAAAACAGCTTTTAAAGTTTGAGGAGCAGGCAGAGGATGATGCTTATGTTGCGGTTCTAAAGTCGACTTTAGAGTCACCGAGTGAATATCATTTAGTATTTTCGGGGCGATGTACTGGAGATCAGGGGCTTGATCAGAAACTCCGAAGGGATCTTCTGGAGCGAGTTAAGTAAGTTTTCGTCCTGCAGGATGGTTGATTCATTTTCAAGAATGGCATTATAATTGCTGCCAAATTATTGATGGCTGTAAAATCTTGTAAATGTGTATTGGTATCGTTATTTGCTTTAGGTTTTTGCCTACAATTGTTGGCTTTAGCCGAACCTTGCCAAAAAGGTCAACATTGGGTCCGCGCTCATTATAGAAAGGGATATATCCGCGCGGATGGCGTTAATGTTTCCGCTACATCAGTGGTGGCGCATTGCCAGGACAATCCACCTTCGAATCAAAACTGGCAAGTTAAATTGGCTACTGGACTACCGCACGCTTGGCAACAGGGTGGCGAAAGGACGGTTGAGTGGACGCTTGAGCAGAAAGAACGTGTTCTTGATGCACTTAGCCCACTTCCACAAGTATTGTTAAATACGGCAATTGAAGGCATTTATCGTTTAAAGACTTCTAAAATTGATGTAGATAATCCTGCTGCAGGATTTAACGGTCAAATTGCAATTTATGATCCTGCATTTAGCACGAGGCAAAACCTAAGCAGAGTAATGGCTCACGAAATTGCCCATGAAATGTACCGTCAATTTTCATTCGCTGATCGGACCGAATACTTGAATGTGGCGGGTTGGAGAGTAAAAGAGGCCCCGAGTGGGTTGCCAGTAATTGTTCCTCGGCTGGACGGATATGTAGACGAAGAGTGTGCAGATAGTCCAACTGAGGATTTTGCAAAAAATATTGAATATTATTTATTTGATCCTTCGAAGCTCAAAAATGTTTCCCCTGATATTTCTCAATGGATTCATAAAAAATACGGTGATAAATTTAAAATGGGAGTGGCGCATTAGTATGCAGCAGCGATGTTTGGTGAAATTTTTTGTTCTATTCGGTTTGACTATTTTTTTAGAAACGCAAGCAGTAGTGGTTTTCCCAAAAACAATAAATTACAAGACAAGAAAAATAAAATTCGAGCAAGTTCAAGCGTTAGATTATGGAAAAGATACGAATCAAAAGCTCATTGAGTATTGGGGTAAGCCAGATCAGGTTGTGCGTTCCGGTAACGGAGAATTGGAATGGATTTATCGTGAGCGACTTATTGAAACCATTTCTGTCGAGTCTGCAGCTTTTAATATTGCTGAAAAGTCCGGTCTTTTAAATGGCGCGGTTTGGATACCACAAGACACCGATCCGCTGTCCAAGATTGTAAATCTAGCTGCGCAATTTAAAGGTGCCCATTTCATCATAAAAAGCGAAGGACAAGTTTCGCGAGACTATGATTCTGATAATTTAATTTATAGGGATGAGGATCGGGGCGTTTCGTTTTTAGTGAGCGGCCAATCAAAATTAATTTCGGCTATCGTATGGTCAATCCCTAAGAAGCGCGAGTCGACAACTAAACCCTCTTATAATCATCCTGATACCGAATAATATCATCTTCCCCAAAATAACTACCGACTTGGACTTCCACAAACTCTAAAACTTCCGTGGGGTGAGGGTTTCTAATGCGGTGTTTTACCCCCTGGCCCACGTAAATGCTTTGGCCGGGCTTGGGATGATGGAGTTCTTCGTTCAGTGTGACTTCTGCGGTGCCGGAAATAATGACCCAATGTTCGGACCGTTTATTATGACTTTGGTAAGAGATTTGTTGGCCTGGATTAATGTGTATGACTTTTGATTTGTAGCCGTCGCTATCCCTTAAGATTTCAAACTTGCCCCATGGACGAATCTCAAAGAGATGATCGTGGGCGTTGGGGTTTTTCATTTTGATCAATTCTTCGGTTACGGCTTTAACGTGTTGAGTGGAGCCTTTTTTAGCAATTAAAAGTGCGTCGTGGGTGTCCACGACAATGAGGTCGTCTACACCGACAAAGCTCACCACTTTTTGTTCTCCAGGCTTTTTGAACGGAAAGGTGTAATTTCCGTGTGACTTAACTTGAATCTGTGGGGCGGAGGGAGTGAGGCGGGCAATTTCATCCCAGGAGCCCACATCGCTCCAGCCCAAGTCGCAGGGGATACACACTTGTTGTGTAAGCTTCTCCATTATTCCGTAGTCAATGCTGGTCGCGCAGCTTTTGGAGAACGAAGCGCTTGCAATTTGTTCGTAAATTTCTTTTAAGTTGGAGAGGTCTTTTTTTAGGGGGCTTAATAAATTCCAAAGCTCGGGCATCTTAGATTGGAATTGTGCGATCATGTCGGAGACTTGGAATAAAAACATTCCCGCGTTCCAGAAAAAATTGCCTTGGGTGATAAACCCTTGGGCGGTTTTCTCGTCGGGCTTCTCTCTAAACCCTTTGGTTTCAATTGCGGTTAAACCCGCGTGTTCAGCAAACGGCTTGTTTTGGCTCACTTCGATGTAGCCATAGCCGGTAGACGCAAAAGTGGGTTTGAGCCCTAACGTAACCACTTGGTGTTTTTGTGCGCATTGAATAGCAAGCTGGATGGCGGATTGAAAGCGGGCCTCGTCTTGCACTAATTGGTCGGAAGGAAAAATTCCTGCTACTGCATAAGCGTGCCCATGATCTGCCAAAATTTTACAGATCAGAGCAATGGCGGGTGCCGTATTATTTGCGCGGGGTTCGTAAATGGCGTTTGCCAGGGGGACCTGGTTTTCTCTTAGTACTTTTTCGGTCAAAACTTTCATCGTTTCGTTCGTCACCACCCAGGGCGTCCCTAAGGGTTGAAGGCGCTTAACGGTTTTCGTAAAAAGGGATTCATCAAAAAGATCGGCAAATTGTTTTGGAAAGCGGCTTCGGGAGACCGGCCAAAGGCGAGTGCCGCTGCCTCCGGATAAAATAACGGGAATAAATTCAGTTGCGGAGTGCGAATGGTGATTCGCTTCGTTTTGCGGAGAGGGAGACAATTTGTTCATGGTCGGCCTAGAATTTCAAAGATTTTACAATATTTCTACACAAATTTCGAAAGATCTTGCCTATACCATACAAAAAGGTATAGTTTTAACCATTATGGAACAATCTGCAGTTTATGTATCGTTAGAGTTTACTCCTAACCCGAATACACTGAAGTATTCAGTGAATCGCAAGTTGATTGAAAAAGGGGCCGCAAACTTTTTAAAAAAACAAGATGCGGAAGCGCGTTCGCCCTTGGCTTACAAACTGCTCAATGTTGCGGGCATTGGCGGCGTAATGATCGGGAAAGATTTTGTAACCATTACCAAGACTGAAGAAGGGGATTGGGACCATGTCCATAAAACCGCTTCAGAAATGTTGGAAAAGCATTTAACCGATGGCGAGCCTGTTTTGGTAGGGGAGTTATTGGAATCGTTGTCTTCCCAAAACGCGACCGAGATCGAAAAGAAAATTCAGGTGGTACTCGATGAGCATATTCGTCCAGCCGTTGCCCGCGATGGCGGTGACGTATCTTTAGAGCGCTTTGCGGACGGCGTGGCTTACTTATCGATGCAAGGTGCATGTTCGGGCTGTCCTAGTTCTGCCATGACTTTAAAAATGGGTATCGAAACAAAGTTACGGGAAATTGTACCGGAAGTTATTGAAGTCGTAGCTGTCTAAAATAGTTGCAAATTAGCCTACTTTCCGCTAAGGTGCCTTCATGAAATTGCTGGGATTTGGCGGATTTTTTACGTTTTTTTTAATGACATTCGTTGCGCGAGCAGAAATTTCCCCGACGGAAGTACCCTTAGTTGATAATCCGGCAACAGTGGACCGAGCTGCATCTGAAGAAGTAATCACCCATGATACGAGAGCGCCCGTAGAGAATCGATCTGCAGAACAAGTGAAAGCTCAAGTAAACGCTCAATTTAAATCTAAAGTCGCGGCGAAAGCTCCGATCGCCAATAAGAAAAAGGAAAAAAAGAAAGCCTCTCCGGTTGCCCCTTCGACTACCGAGAATTAAATATTACCAGGAAAAATTTTTGATGGCGCCGTCGTTTTCTTCGGACGATTCGGCATTCACCCCGCGGTTCGAAGCGGGCGATCGTTGGTCGGATTCATCTTTTTTGGATTTTTGTTCGGGTTGCGTTTTGCCTAGTTTTTGCTCGTCCTTTGGTGCATCCGATTCGTTGTTTCTTGGGTCTCCGTCGGGGTACCATTGGGCTGGCGCGGGATCAAGTTTGTACGCAATGTAGGGTGCAGCAAGGGGTTGGTTGCTAATTGCAATTTTATCAAACTCTTTGTTCGTGGGATCAATGTACGCTTTTAAGTTTTTATTAAAAGGAATGCCTAAAATTGCGCGCCGAATGAGAGGCTTCCCTGTAGCGTTAAACCGGTAGCCGATGACCATTACCTTTTTGCCTTCGGTGCGGTCATCTAGTTTTACCGATAAACCTTTCAAAGACCCTTTAGGGAAAGTGTGCACCTCTAGGTTGCCCTCCCACTCAATGACATCCACTTTTTTTTGCGATGGACCTGTGCCATCGAGTCGGTCAAAAGGGGCTTCCTCCTGCGCAAAGACGGTAAATGAAGTGATTAAGCCTGAGAGTAATGCAAAGATAAAAATTAAAGCCCGAAATGGTATCGACATGGTTTCCTCGCCCTGTTGCTCGATCCAATCCGTTGGAATCATGGCCATTTCCTTAGCCGGTCATTATTGCCTAAAGAGCCTGTCGGACAAAATTTGCCTGGTCTTAAGGAAAAAGGGTGGGGTATACTGCCCGAAGAATCTTAAAGGCTTGAAATGATTGAAAAAATACATAAATTTTATTTAATGCGCATCGGTCCTCGATTGTCCTCGGTCGCATTGGAGTGGATTGGCGCTCTTGGACTTTTAGTCCTGCTGCCCGCATGTGAGGTTTTTACCCCCGTCGACCAAACGTTGCCCGCGTCCTCTGTGGTAGGGGTTCGGCGTGGCCGTCATTTTGAGCGGGTGATCACGCATTTTCATTCTTCTTATTCTTTTGATGCTTGCGATGGGCACGGCACCGTGACCCACCCGGACGGGACAATCACGCCGAATTTAAAGTGTGAAGAAGATTTAGAGACTGCCCTTTGCCTTAATCAAATCGACTCTTTATTTTTGTCGGATCATGTCCCCCACATGGCGGAAGTCCCGCTGGAGCAGTTGCTTTTTACCTCCCGTTCAGAAGAGCAAATCCATTCGCCGAAGGGTGAAGGCGTTGCAAAATTAATGACGTGTAAAAATGGGCACAAGGCCTTCTTTGCGCCAGGCCTAGAGGGGAGGCTGTTGGCCTTAGGGATGGAAAGACACGTCGGTGCGGATTACAGGTCTAGGCGCGATCTTTATTCGGATGATGCGCCAAGCTCGGTCGGACCATTACAAAAAATTGCGGAAGCCGTAGTGGTGATTCCCCATACGGAATCCAAATCGCTTGAACTCATTCAAAGATCGAACGCGGACGCATTAGAAATTTATAATCTTCATGCAAATTTTGACCCTAATATTCGGCGCAATTATTTGCACGTCGCTCCGTTTTCGCATCTCTTCTCTTTTTTGGATTATTTGATGGACCCCTACCATGATTTAAATCCCGATTATTTATTTTTGGATTTTATGCAGTTTTTTCCGGTTTATTTTGATCGATGGGATCACGCCATTGCAAGCGGGCATCCCATGACCGGATTAGGGGGAACCGATGCGCACCAGAATACCTTTAGTCAACACACGACGGATGGTGAACGGCTCGATAGTTATCGAAGGTTATCGCGCTTTATGGCGCACTTTGTTTTGGTCGAAAATAGCCAAACGGAGCCTTATGCACATTACCGGGCAACGAAGGATTCACTTCGACAGGGGCTAGTGTATTTAGTGGTCGAAGGATTGGGCACACCCGTTGATTTTGATTTTTACGCTATTCGGCACCGTGCCGATCCACGAAGCCCCCCCGTAGAAATGGGCCAGTCCGTTCGGCAACTCGACGAGCCGATTTTAGCATTCGATTTGCCAAAAGTGTACGAGCAATCGCCAGGTGTCGCTCGTTACGGACAACCCAAGATCAAAGTCGATTTAGTTTTTGTCGATCGCCAGGGCCAAGAAAGTGTCGTCGATTCTGTGACTCGCGAGGCGCATCATTCCTATGCTCCATTTCAAAAACTCGTTTATCCAAAGCCCACACCCGGCGCCTATCGCATTCAAGTTTGGATGACCCCTCGTCACTTAAGAGGAGTGGTCCGTAAAGGCGAGCTGACCGAAAAGCCGTATCTGTGGATGATTTCAAACCCCATTTATGTGACCGAATAACTTTTTGGGCTCCAGGGTTTGCGAGGTTTAGTGTAGAATCAAAAGAATGCAAAGTGCGATCGGCCCATCGAATCAAACAAATATTAAACCCGATGAGTTTATTTTATATTTTTATCCGAGTCCGGGGCTGAATTGGAGTTGCCCTGCAGGTTTAGTTCTTACTTCTGCTATTCATAAACTCCTGAATCGAAAGTATGCGATCGGCCACGTGAGTGTTCAATTGAAATCGTTCGCACACCCCGAGCTTTCGTTTCATACGGGAATGACCCAAGTGGATCGTCATCAAGGAAAAAAGGAAGTCCTGTGGAAGGGCTATGGATTTGGAATTTTATTTTTTGATTTTCAGGGGCGGTTGGAATCGGAGACTGATTTAGCAGAAGGGGTGACTCGGTTCTCTGCGCACCAAAATCTTTATTCTTTAACATTCAAAATTAACGCGACTACTTCGAAACGGATCCACGAATTTTTAGTAGAATTTAAAAAGTGTGGAGCATTCCATCACTATGGATCGCCCCATCGCCCCCGGTTTAAGGAAGGCGGAGGGTGTGGCGTATTTGCGGCAGCTTGCTTAGAAATTGCGGGGCTATTGGACTCGGAATATGTTCAAGCATGGCAACGACGGGTGAGGGTGCCGCAGGATTTAGTGGGTGGGCCTGGAGTAGGTCGAAAGGTTTCTTTATGGAAACTTTTAAGTCGCTTTCATTGGGCAACAGCAAATGAGCCTGCAATTGATTATTCCATTTGGGATCCGGATTTAATGGTGGAATGGGTTAAAAAGAAACGGGCGCAAGAACTAGTTTCGCCTTCAGGTAAACTGGTTGTAGAGCCCGAACAAAATTCAATTGGATTGACTGTCGACGTTCAAAATCGGCCGTGTCCTCAAGAGTCATTGTTCCTAGGTGAGCCGGATTTTACGCGCTTCATTCGCTAATTTTACGCCATTTTTACCCTAGTTTTAAAGTGACAGGTCTTGGCTTTTACGGTTAAATAAAACTCCTATGGCTAAACCAAAGTTCGTCATGTCCATGAGTCGCGTGTCTAAAATTTATCCACCCAACAAACAAGTGTTGCGGGATATTTCACTTTCGTTTTTTTACGGTGCAAAAATTGGAGTCTTGGGTTTAAACGGCGCGGGAAAATCGACGTTGTTAAAAGTTTTGGCGGGCGAAGAAACGAATGTGAATGGTGAAATCATGCCGACCGAAGGCGTGACGGTAGGATTTCTGAAGCAAGAACCTGAACTCAATCCAGAAAAAACCGTGCGCGATGTCGTGATGGAAGGTACCGGTGAATTAGGCCGTGATTTAAAACGCTTTGAAGAAATTGGGCACAAGTTTGCCGATCCGGACCTTGACCCCGACTTGATGACTAAATTATTGGAGGAACAGGCTACGATTCAAGAACGGATCGAAGCCAAAGATGGCTGGGATATTGATCGCAAGTTGGACGTAGCCATGGAAGCGCTTCGGTGTCCGCCGGGCGACGCGATGGTAAAGAATTTGTCCGGGGGAGAGCTAAGGCGAGTGGCATTGTGTCGTTTGTTAATTCAACGGCCAGACATGCTGCTTTTGGACGAGCCGACCAATCACTTGGATGCGGAATCGGTACAGTGGCTCGAAGATTTTTTACAAAAGTATGAAGGCACGGTAGTTGCGGTAACCCATGATCGTTATTTTCTTGATAATATTGCCGGATGGATTTTGGAACTTGACCGCGGACATGGGATTCCTTGGGAAGGAAATTATTCGTCTTGGTTAGAGCAGAAACAAGAGCGGTTGAAGCTTGAAGAAAAAACGGAAACCAAGCGCCAAAAGACCCTGGAGCGCGAATTAGAGTGGATCCGCATGAGTCCACGTGCCCGCCAGGCGAAGAGTAAGGCGCGGGTCGCGGCTTATGAACAAATGCTCAATGAAACCGTGCAAAAGCAAGAAGCCGAAATGGAAATTTTTATTCCTGCGGGCCCCCGCTTGGGTGGCATTGTCATTGAGGCCGATAAAATTGCGAAGTCCTTTGGCAACAAACTCCTATTTGAAAATTTAAGCTTTAAAATTCCTCCTGGAGCAACGGTTGGGATTATCGGGGCCAACGGCGCGGGTAAATCGACTTTATTTAAAATGATTACGGGCAAAGAAAAACCCGACACTGGGGCATTTCGAATCGGCGACACCGTAAAATTAGGGTATGTCGATCAGTCTCGGGAAAGTTTAAATCCCGAATGGACGGTGTGGGAAGAAATTGCAGACGGAAAGAACGAAACTATATTGTTAGGCAATCGCGAAGTTTCCTCGCGGAGTTATTGCGCGCGCTTTAACTTTTCCGGTGGGGACCAGCAAAAGAAAGTGGGCGTTCTTTCGGGCGGTGAGCGGAACCGTCTCCATTTGGCAAAGATGTTAAAGTCCGGCGCGAACGTACTTTTATTGGATGAGCCCACCAACGATTTAGATATCAATACATTGCGCGCATTAGAAGAGGCCGTCGTCAATTTTGCGGGAACAACGATGGTGATCTCGCACGATCGCTGGTTCTTAAACCGAATCGCAACCCACATTTTGGCGTTTGAGGGCGACTCTAAAGTAGAGTTTTTTGAAGGCAATTTTCAAGATTACGAAGAGGACAAAAAACGACGCCTTGGAAATGAAGCTTTGGTCCCTAAGCGAATTAAATACCGCCAATTAGAATCATTTCGTTAGGCGGTAAGTGCGCGTTCTGAGCGTTGTTGCTGCCTGGCCTGAGTAAACCGGTGGATCCACGATAAATGGGAATAGATTGCGCAAGCATATCCATAGTCCGAACCGTTTGGCCCCCCTTTTGTGCCCGAGTGAATCGCCAGCAAAGTGGCTTGAAGGCCATGAGAAGTTTCTGCAATCGTAAAGAGTGGTCCGCCCGAGTGGCCGACCGAGGTACTTTCGTTTTTAAAAATGATCATGTCTAAAAGTTCCTTTTGAAAAGCACTCTTCGCAATCGGGTCATAGGTCATGTTCAGGTTAATCCACTCGATGGGGCATTGGATGAATTGCGATTGATGATTCTCTAGGGAAATCCCAATGCGAAACGCTTGCGAGTTGAGTTCAGAAGGGGCATTTTTATCGTGGGGGATTTCTCCATCCAACAGCCCAAAAACAGGCTGCTTTGGGTCAGGAAGATAGACCAGTGCCAGATCATGAAAACTATAGTCTTCGTAATAACGATCGTGAATGTAGACGCGATTGGTCTCCACTCTTACCGGGGCTTCGGCGTGACCAGAGGCCGAGTCTGTGGCGTGAGTTTTGATTTCTAAATAATCCACTTGGTCTACGCCGTGGGCTGCGGTCAGAATCCAATTTTCGTGGATGCGAACGCCGGTGCAAAAAAAGCGTGTTTGCCGACGCACGGGGGTGATCTCGACCAGGGAATGAAGGATTGTTTTGGTGAATCGCGGAAGCATCAACATCGTTTTTTAGTTTATGGCTAAAATTCGGGAAGCGGCAGTCAGTCAAACCCATGACAGAGAACTGTACTCAACCAATGATGATATTTTAGCTGATTCGCCTATCCGCACTAACAGTCGGTAAAATGACGTGGTACCATTACCAAATGCATGTGCGTCAGGATTGGATTAAAAATACGGAGTTTCACCCCATTGCTTCGCCAAAGGTGCTAGAGCAGGTCATCGAGCGCTGTAAAAGACTCGTGGCCCAGGGCCGCGTGGGGGTGGTCGTGTTTGATTTGGATTCCACCCTGTTCGACGTTTCGCACCGTTCTTTTCGAATTTTGGCGGAGTGGATGACCCACGCCGATTCCAAGGACGCGCACGAAACGAAAGCCGCTTTGGGAGAAATTAAGCCTGAGGAGTTCCAGTACTCGCTGCAGGATCTTTGGGAGTTGAAAAAAATCCCCCATGATCGCGAACCCTTTTTGAGTCATTTTAAAAATGCGAAAGAATTTTGGCGCAAACGATTTTTTAATCATGATTATTTAGAACATGATGAACCCGCCGAAGGCGCCGTCGAATTTGTAAAGCTGCTGTATGAACTTGGCGTTCAGATTGTTTATCTTACGGGCCGGGACATTCCCTTAATGGGGTTCGGAACCTTTGATCAGCTCAAAAAGCATGGGCTGCCGATTGAACTACCTCGCACCCGCTTAATTCTAAAACCGAAACGGTATATCGATGATTTGGACTTTAAGAGCGGTGCTGCACGAGAAATCATGGAGCTGGGCGAAGTCGTGGCCGCTTTTGAAAACGAACCAAAGAATTTAATTGCCATGCAGAAAGTATTCAAGCCCGAGACGATGAATATTTTTATCCAAACCGTGAGCAGTGATCATCCGGCGCCTGCCGGAAATCAAATTTTTAAAATTAATCACTTTAAGATTTCAGATTAAATGAAGACACTTCTCATTATTCCGCCCTTAGTGCAGATTAATACGCCTTATCCCGCAACTTCCTTTTTGACCGGCTTTTTGCGCTCCAGGGGCCTGGAGGCGAATCAAACGGATTTAGGCTTAGCCTTGGTATTAGAACTCTTTTCTGCAGCGGGCTTGGAGAAAATTGCATTGTATTTAAAGCAAAGCACTTCTCAAGGCGAGCGCGAACTCGAGCAACGCCACCCCATGATTCCGTTTTTCTTGGAAAACTTTTCGGATTATCACCGTACCATTGATCCCATGATCCGCTTCCTTCAGGGGCAAGACCCTTCGCTTGCGCATCGGATTTCTAGTCGGACGCTTTTGCCCGAAGGGCCCCGTTTTCAAACTTTAGACGAGGACGATTTGAAGTGGTCCTTCGGTGCGCTCGGAGTCCAGGACCAAGCAAAACACCTGGCGAGTTTATATTTAGACGATTTAGTCGATTTGATTCAGCAGGGAATCGACTCGCGTTTTTCGCTTTCACGCTATGGCGATAAGCTCGCCGCAAGTCAGCCCGATTTTACACCGTTATATCGGGCGGTAAATGAATCCGGTGGCTTGATCGAAGAGGTATTGATTCCCTTGGTTCATGCAGCAATCGACAAGCATTCCCCCGATTTAGTAGTGATTACGGTTCCATTTCCAGGCTGTATGCTGGGAACGCTAAAAATTGCGAAAATTGTTCGGGCAAAAAATCCAAAAATTAAAGTCGCGATTGGGGGAGGTTACGTAAACACCGAACTGCGCTCGCTCAAAGACGCGCGCCTTTTTGAATGGGTGGATGCGTTGACTTTAGATGATGGTGAACGCCCCTTAGAGTGTTTGATTGAATACTTGAATCAAAAACGCCCCCGCGAAAAATTACTGCGGACCTTCTTGTTATCCGAGAAAATCAAAAACACCCTCGAATTTTGTTCCGATCCCTCGGAGCACGATATCCCGCAGCTCCATACCGGTTTTCCCACATTGGACGGCCTAGAGATTCATCGCTACATTTCGATGGTGGAAATGTTAAATCCTATGCATCGGTTTTGGTCAGATTTGCACTGGAATAAATTAATGCTGGCCCACGGGTGCTATTGGCATAAGTGCAGTTTTTGCGATGTCAACTTAGATTATATAAAACGGTACGAGGCATCGCCTGCTGCGCTGACCGTGGAGCGCATGAAGCGCTTAGCCCAAGAAAGTAATTCCAGCGGATTCCACTTTGTGGACGAAGCCGCGCCGCCGGCACTGTTGAAAGAGCTGTCCACGTTGCTGATTGCACAAAAGCTTTCGTATTCATGGTGGGGAAATATTCGGTTTGAAAAGACGTTTACCCCGGAGCTAACCGAACTCATGTCCGATGCGGGTTGTGTAGCGGTCAGTGGCGGGCTAGAAGTTGCGTCGGATCGATTACTAAAAAAAATGCAAAAGGGAGTCACCGTCGAACAAGTCGCTCGAGTCACGCATTCCTTTAGAAAAGCGCGGATCCTTGTTCATGCGTATTTAATGTACGGATTTCCGACGGAAACTTTGCAAGAAACAATCGATTCATTAGAACGTGTGCGCCAGCTTTTTGAAAATGGCTGCTTAAATTCGGCCTTTTGGCATCGTTTTTCGGCGACCGCTCATTCACCCGTTGGGCATGACCCCGAAGGCTTTGGGATCAAAATCATGCGCGACCAAAATGTGCAATTCGCTGAAAATGATTTAGCGTTTGTTGACCCAGTGGTAGAGTTAGAAAAAATGGATTTAGACCGTTTAGGGTATGGCCTTAAAAAAGCAGTTTATAATTATATGTTGGGAATTGGAATTGAGCGAGATGTGCGGACTTGGTTTGAGTTTAAGGTTCCCAAGGCTAAGGTTGATCCATTGCTGATTCTTCGTGCGATTGAAAATAAATAAATCTGGCGATAGAAAAGGGGTAGATAATCTTTAACCCCATTACTGAAAGAAAATCATCAAGGCTTCCGCACCAATAATTCTTAAAATCATAGCAAGCGGGTAAACGGTCGCATAGACGAGCGAGGGGGCCTCGCTACCGGTAAGCTCCATGGCAAATGCTAAGGCGGGTGGGTCGGTACATGCGCCTGCAAGTAGGCCACAAATTTCGTGGTAGGTTTTTTTAAAATAAATTTTTGCAATCATACCGACCAAAATTAATGGCAAAATCGTGATCGTAAGTCCCATACCCACCCAAGTCAGTGAAGTGAGCGACCCAAGGGCGTGAGTGAGTTGGTCCCCACTGCTAAGACCTATACTTGCAAGAAAAAGTGAAATTCCTAATTCTCGGACCATCAAGTTCGCACTGCGAGTGGTGTAAGTGTTCAAATAAAATTTATTTCCGAGTTTGCTGATCATCAAGGAAACGATTAGGGGGCCCCCTGCCGTCCCTAACTTAATGGGAACAGGGATTGAAGGAAAGTAGAATGGAATGCTTCCTAGAAGAATTCCTAGGGCAATGCCAATAAAAATAGGCGCTAAGTCAGGGACCTCTAAGCGATGAAGCGAGTTGCCAATCGTACGAGTTGCTTGTTCAATGCCATCACGAGTTCCTACGACTTTAAGTTGGTCGCCCAGTTGAAGTTGAATTCCCCCATGGGGAATCATTTCAATTCCGGCGCGACTTAAGCGGGTCAGGGTAAAATCATGGCTTTGAAATTCGGCAAGGTCGCCCAAACGCCGATGAGTAATATGTGGTTGGGTGACCATTAAAATTCTTGAAACGAGGTCGCTCTGAGGAGAATTTTTTAAGTTGATCAAACTCTCGCTACCGACCAGAATCTTGAGTGATTCGTGCTGGTCTGCCGGAGAGACAATGAGGAGTGTGTCGCCCACATGAAGTGGGGTGTCTGCGGATGGGGTGATGATGTGACCGTCGTGCATCATACGCGAGACCACAATGGGCTTTCCTAATTGCTGAAAAAGCGTGCGCAGTGGTTGACCATCTAGGCCCGGATTTTCAACGGTAAGGTGAATCGATGGAGCTTTTTGTGCTTGCCACTGGGTTTCGTGTTGATCGTGTTCCAGTTCAGATTTTAAATCAATTTTCAAAAATGACTTTAACAAGAGCAGGGAAATAATTAAGCCGCCCAATCCAAATGGGTAGGTGAGCGCGTAGCTTAAGGCCATGAGGGATCCCGAGTTTTGGTCGAGGTGCAAATCCGTTGCAGCTGCTTGCGCTGCTCCTAAACCCGGGGTATTGGTTACTGCGCCACTCATAATTCCCGCCATGAGTGAGATGGGTTGGTGACAAAACGAGTGAAATCCCCAAGTCAAAATAATTCCCAGAAGGACGATTGCGGCCGCAAGAAAGTTAGAATGAAGTGCAGACTTTCTTAAGGAAGCGAAGAACCCCGGACCTACCTGTAAGCCAATGCAATAAACAAAAAAAACTAATCCAAAATCTTTTAAAAAATGAACCACCTCTCCCTGCACTTGAAATCCAAAAGCGGAGGCAGCCAGTCCAATGAGGAGTACCCAAGTTACGCCTAAAGAAATTCCTTTGATCCGTATTCTTCCAAGAAAAAGACCGAGTGAAATGACCACGCTATAAATAAGCAAGGACTGGGTGAGAGTAGACATCGCAGACTGAAGGATACCAATTTTGATACCGTTAGGGAACGTCGATCCAGATCATCGTCCGATCGCCATTAGTTGACTAAGGAATTCAAAAAGTTAAATAAACAAAATAAATTTACTTTAAATAGTTTGCGTTGTAGTGTGCGCAGGGCTTTGTCCGGTGAAATGGTTCGCTGGTCTTGGCCACCTCAACACACAAACAATGAATTGATTGGAAAAACTATGAAAAACCCCACTAAAAATAGATTGTTTTCTGCAATGACGATGGTCATCGCAGTCTCAACAATCGCCAGCATGTCGGTTCGCTCCCCAGCGTATGCGGCGGAAGCCACCATTGAAAATCGCGCTTTAGAAAGCGCTAATCCAGTAAATGATGCAGTTTTAGACGCGGCTCCTCGTCCAGGTCCACCTGCAAGAGTCGAACTCGTCCCGGCCCCCGGCCCGCACCCTGCTCCAGCGTTCCATCCTGCGCCCCCGCCGCCTCCACCTCCTCGGCCAGCGCCAAGGCCGGAGCCAGCACCAAGGCCGGAGCCAGCACCAAGGCCCGAACCAGCACCAAGTACTGGTCACACTAGTGGTAGCGGCGGAACAGGCGGCAGCACTGGTCACCCAAGTGGCGGTGGTAGCGGCGGGACAGGTGGTGGCACTGGTCACCCAAGTGGCGGTGGCAGCGGCGGAACAGGCGGCGGAATTGGCCACACTAGTGGTGGTGGTAGCGGCGGAACAAGCGGCGGAATTGGCCACACTAGTGGTGGTGGTAGCGGCGGAACAAGCGGCGGAATTGGCCACACTAGTGGTGGCGGTAGCGGCGGAACAAGCGGCGGTACTGGTCGCCCAAGTGGCGGTGGCACAGTTGCTCATCCCAAGCCTGTCGTTCAAGAAAATGTTCCTGTCGGCAGCGGCGGCACTGGAAAGGTGACTACGTTCGGTCACGTTACCCAGACGGAAGTTAAAACGGGTCCTAAAGCAGGTACCGTTCAACGAGTCAGCGCTAAGCCAAGTGGAACGCAATTCCAACAGGAGTTTAAAAAGGGTAAGCCTCAAGCCACGACGGTTGTCGCAAAAGATGGCCACAAGGTGTAC
>CAIMNF010000217.1 GCA_903842755.1 Oligoflexia bacterium | reverse complement strand
GTCCGGTGCACGGGTGCTTATGGGATGGTCGGTGGATCCATTTCGCTTCACGATCGGATCTTACGAATCAACCTTCCCGAAGGTCAATCCGAAATCAGCTATTTAGTGCCGAATTCCGCGTCTGAAAAAGTAAACCTAAAGCTTGATTCGGTACCCGACTGTTCAGCAACAGTCTATTCCCTTGAACAGAGTGAGCCTAACCTGCACGAATCTTCGATTCAACAATTAGCGATTGAACACGCCCCATTTTTGGTGGTCCGGCCTGAACAGTTTCAGAACTCAAAAACAGATGTGCCCAGCTTGCTTGCTTACAGCGTGTTTAAAGAATCCAATGGCTCGTTTCGATTACGGTACACGCTATTCATGACCGATGAGGATAGCCTTCATACCAGCGACGAAGAAGATTTTCAAATGGCCCGCTACGGAAGGCGAACGGATGTTGAATGGCTTTATGAGGTTGAATTTGATGCTTGGGGAGAGATCACTCATCGCCGCTACCAAGGGGGCGTTCTTTTTGGAATCGGGCATCTTTCTTGGGACTTTCAGGGTAAATTCTTACCGGATAGCCAACATCCTGTCTTATATAACATCGCGGACCACAATGTTTTCTCGGATCGAGTACCGGCTTCGATTCAGTCCAAAAAGCCGATTGGATATGCGTTCTACCCCAGCGAAGAAATTCCATTTCCTAAAGCGCGCGAATGGGCCATGCTCCATCACCCGTGGCTATATTGGCAAAGCGATTTAGAGCTTGCACGCGAAGGAAAATTATCGGTCCCCTCCGATCATTATTTATATGTTTTGCTTCAAGGAAAAATGGATCGAGGATCGATTCAAGCTAAGCTCAATCTCGCCGACGGAAGTACCCGGCTCAGCGGAAATGGCAAAGGCGATCTTGACCGTTTGGGAGAGGACCTTTGGGGACTAGAATCCTTGAGTGCGATTCCGTTAAGTCCTGAGGAGTGGAAGAATGCGTCCCAGCTTGGTGCGAACCTTACGCTTGAATCGACGAGCTTTCCAGGGGCCCGAGCCGAAATTCACTCTCTGCGATTTTTTAGGCTTTTGCGGCACGACCGATCGTATTCTTTACAAGAAGTGAGCTCAAACTTTGAGTGTACGTTGGATCACTCGAGGCCTAGTTGCGTTCTTAAGCCAAACGCGCCCGGAATTTCTATGCGAGAGCAAAAATGGACGGGCCTCTAGACCACCTTAAATAAATAATTATCGTTTAATTATTAAAAACAGACCTTAAGGTTATTGCAAAACAAAAATAATCAAGTATAATACAGGCTATGATTTTATCGTTATTTCCGATCTTATTAGCCCTCACTAGCCCTTTGTCTCACGCCGATGAGCCCTGTGACGAGGACCTTCGACAAAAATGGGCAAAATACGTTACCGACTTTAGTATTTATCCCGAAATCGTGAACAAACCGATTCATCTCAGTGAGAGACCATGCCCTGCCGATTTACAAATCGGGTTGCGAACAAGTCCAGTTACAGAAGATCAGCGTGAAAAAATTGTTAGGGCAATCAATGAATACGTTTCCTCGTCTTCCGAACAAGAACAAGTGAACGCTGAACTCCTCCACATTACTCAAAACTTGGTGGTTGATCGCTTTTACTCCGATGTCCTAAATGTAATTTCAAGGCACGTGGGTGCGGTGAGCGGAAGCGATAAGGCTTATCAAGCGAAAGCCGCATTTGAAGCGGTCATGTACCATAGTACGCTTTCCTTATACCTTTCAGTATATCCTATCCTTCAACGGGAGGTCATACTTGCAAATACTATTTTAAACCTCCAGAAACTAAATTTTAAGGCGTTAAGGGGGCAAGTGCCGAATTTTTATGATGTTGCTAAAAATAAATTGGATCCTAAAACCCGCCCTAAAATCGCTATCGACACCAGCCCCGGTGCCAGACCTGCCCCTTCCCCCCCGCGGACACTTTATCGCGATAGCGGCGACCAAGCGAACCAAATATGTTCGACAGGTGCCTTAGCTCATACCTCGACAACAGCTGCGGAAGAACCGGATGACTTAATTCTTTGTGACGCTTTTTTTGCCGATACCACTACCCCCATCGAACGGGCTGCCGCGCTCATTCACGAAGCGCGCCATCGAATGGATAACGACCCCGGCCATGTTCCCTGCACTACTGGACTCTATGCGGCTCCGGGCATAAAGTCGCGGGATGATCAGTGCGATCAAAAACTAGAAGAAGACTTCGCGGACAACGGGAGTGGATTTAATGCGGAAGTGTACTTCCTATCTTGGGTGGTCGAGAGGCAAATTTATTCCAATACAAAACCACCCGTTTTTGATTTGACGGATGCCCTTGATCTTCTCAAGGATACTTTAAGGAATCGCTTTGCGGAGCCGATTGTAAACTGGCCCCCCTCCCTGCTTAAGTTTAAGTGAGCAAATGATTATGATGATGCACATAAAGCCAAATATGTCGCT
>CAIMNF010000216.1 GCA_903842755.1 Oligoflexia bacterium | reverse complement strand
TTTATTTACGACTTTGGTTCCGCCCGATCCATTCAAAAAACCCTGCTAGACCTTAAAGTGCTCGCGCGTGAAAAACCAATGATCGTCGTGGGGCGTGGGCGCGGTTGCCGCGATCAAATTGAAAGAAACGAACCCTGGCTTTCACAAATGCAAAAACCGGTTCATTACCCCCATTTTTCTATTTATCATAGCGATTAAAAAGAATAGCTCTGAACGGAAACAAAGTTAGTTCCAGTTCACTTTTACTTCAACGTCATTGCCCTCGGCGCGGCGTAATTTCACGAGACCATTTTTTCTGCCGTATTCAAAAATATCTGCCGTTACTTTTACGTCTTGCTTGCAATAGTGAATGATTTTGTCGATCTCACCTTTTTTCCACCACTCGACGGCCATTAGACCATCCGCCGATTTTCCTGCGTTGAGGGTACCCTGTGCGACCGTCTCCAATTTTAAATACTTTTGGCGAGTCAGGGTTTGCAGGTCGTACATTATGTCGAACACATCTAGGCCTTTTAAATCGAGCCCGTAGGCTTGCATGATAATTAAGTCAAATCCGCGAATATTGTAGCCGACGACCAGGCGCTGTTCACAAAGGGCGTTCAGTTGATCGATTTCATTTTCCAAAAAAGTCAGCATTTCATTGGTTTTACTGTCGTAGGCGCACGCAACCGATATTTTAAGCTGATCCACATTTCCCCAGCCGCCCACGTCTTGAACCAGATTTTGGGTTTCTAAATCCACCACCAAATAATGGCGATTTTTTAAGAAAAGACTTGAGGGAACAATGTCCTCGGAAAATGGAACGGCGTTAAGGTGTTTCCAGTAACTGGGATTTAAGCGGACCCTTACATTGCTCATGAATAGCTCCGATCATGGTTTAAAATAGCCCAGGATTCAATGCAAATCATGATCAATTTTATTCGTGGAGCCAAAGTCAGCTAAAATAACTGACCCCTTGACTTTGCTTTTAATTCTGGCTATTCATGGGGGATAAAGGAAATAGATTTTTTATGGTTAAAATTAGAATGCAAAGAATGGGCGCAAAGAAAGTACCTCAATATGTGATCGTTGCTACGAATGAATCCGCAGCTCGCGATGGAAAATTTTTTGATAAGCTTGGGTTTTATTTTCCCAAGGCGCCTAAAAAAGAAGACAAATTAAAAGTAAATCTAGAAAAAATTCAAGCGTGGAAAGCCAAAGGCGCTCAATGCAGCCTAACCGTTGAACAATTATTGAAGACGATTAAAGCGTAAGCTGTTCTGAGCGGAATGGAAACTCAAGGTAGCTCTCTTCATCCCACGTTGCCACAAATGATAGAAATTATCGCTAAAATGCTGGTGGATCTTCCGGATCAGGTCAGCGTTGCTGAGGTGATTGGGGAAAACACGACCGTGATTGAGTTGCGGGTGGCAAAAACCGATATTGGAAAAATCATTGGTAAAGAGGGAAAGACCGCAAAGGCTATCCGAACGATTTTGTTAGGGGCTGCAACGAAGCTCAAGCGCCGTACCGTATTAGAAATTGTCGAATAAGAATAACACCTGAGTAACGTTAAAGGTAAATTGAGCTGTGCTGAAACGAATTGTATTCTTAAGCCTCTTTCCAGAGGTGATTCGACAAGGACTTGAATACAGCCTATTGGAAAAGGCGCGGGCGCAGGGAAAAATCGACTTCCACTTTATTCAAATTCGGGATTACGCCAAAGATAAACATCGTTCCGTAGATGATGCTCTCTTTGGAGGGGGTCCAGGAATGTTGATGAAGCCCGATGTGCTTTTTGAGGCATGGCAAGGGGCCGTGCGTTTAGTGAAATCTGCCGAGGAATCCACAGAAAAAACACGAGAGCATCCTACGGCGGAAATCGCTTTAGAACCCAAAACAGAATCACCCGATACGTTCCTTACTGTTTTTCTCTCCCCCCAAGGAAAAATTTTTAGCCAAGAGTACGCAAAAAGTTGCGTCCATTCGGTTTCGTCTTTGATTTTGGTTTGTGGTCACTACGAAGGCGTAGACGAACGATTTATAGAGGAATGCGTAGATCAAGAATGGTCCATCGGAGATTATGTGCTGACCGGAGGAGAATATCCTGCGCTAGTGGTCAGTGATGTTTTGGTGCGTCTGCTGCCGGGAGTGGTGGGGAACGAACATTCAGTTCCATCGGATAGTTTAGAAGATGGATTGCTAAAATACCCTCAGTATACTCGTCCCCGCGAGTTCTTAGGAAAAACTCCGCCTGAAGTATTATTTAGTGGGAATCACGCCGCGATTGAAAAATGGCGAACCGCCGAATCCCTTAAACGAACAAAGCAAAAGCGGCCCGACTTGTTCGAGCAGTTTCAATTAAAAGTTTCAAAAAATGATCAGATCAAAGCCTGAAAAAGTAGCGCTCGTATTGCTTCACTATCCTACGACCAATCGAGAAGGCGAAGAGATCACGACTGCAGTTACCAATATGGACATTCACGACCTTTCTCGATCCGCGCGTACCTACGAAGTGGACCATTATTACTTGGTCACTCCCATTCCAGAGCAGCACGAAGTGGTGGGGCGGATTTTGGCGCACTGGAACCTTGAGCAAAGCAAAGAGTGGCATCCGGATCGCTTCGAGGCTCTTTCCCGAGTAAACTTGGTCTACTCGTTTGAGGACGTGAAGGTAGATTTAAAAAATCGCTATCCAGATAAGACTCAAGAAGTGGTGATGCCCGACGCGAGACCGCTGGAGCAGCAAATCAGCTATCTTCATTTAAAGAGCCGTTGGCAAAATGAGCCTGAATCAGGGGTAAAAATTATTGTTTTAGGAACGGGGTGGGGGGTTGCCCCGTCTTTTTTTAAGGAGGTGCATACGTTTTTGGCGCCTCTTTATGGTCCCTTAGGAAAGGGCGGTTATAACCATTTGTCGGTTCGGGCCGCGGGGGCGATCATTTTAGACCGGTTATTTGGGCAAAATAGTGAGTCCGAATGATAAATTTTGATTGTCAGATCGGTTTGGTCTTGTTAAACATTTAGGTTCGAAGAAAAAACGATCTTGGAACCAGACGGAGTAAAAAATGGCACAAAAGCTAGTTAAATCAAAATCTAAAACAAAAGCTCAATACGATAATTCAAAAGGGCTGAATAAGACGGTTGATGCCGTAGAGCAACCGATGCTTCGCACGGATTACCCTGATTTCGCATCAGGCGATACCATTAAAGTTCACGTAAAAATTAAAGAGGGTGAAAAAGAGCGGATCCAAATTTTTGAAGGAACCGTCATTGCGAAGTCCAATCGGGGTGCAGGCAAATCGTTCACGGTTCGAAAAATTTCTCACGGAGTAGGCGTAGAGCGTATTTTTCTCAATACTTCACCGTCTATCTCTAAAATTGACCTGGTAGCGCATGGTAAAGTTCGCCGCGCTAAGCTTTATTACGTTCGCGGTTTAGAAGGTAAGGCTGCGAAAATTGAACGTGATGTTCAGACCAACGAATCGGTAGCTGCTTCAGCAGCTGCAAAGACTTCGACTAAAGCAAATTAAAGAATCATGAAGCCCAATTTCGTCGCGGATCTTTCCGAGGAAGTGAAATTGGGCTTTTTTGCGTCCAAATGGGTTGTCGGTGTGGATGAAGTTGGGCGCGGGTGCCTGGCGGGATCGGTAGTCGCGGCTGCGGTTATTTTGGATGCAGCGATTTTTGGAACCTCTTGCTCTGGCTTTGATCGGAAAGGCCATCGCGTCGATCTGAATATTCTCAACAAAGGCCAGAGTCATGATCGCTTCCTACGGGAGTCGCCTTTCGTTTTGGTAAAGGACAGCAAGTTAATTCCCGAGCCGGCGCGCGCCCCGCTTGCGGAAACAATAAAACCGTTAGTGTTAGGCTATTCGATTGCGGAAGCGAGTGTTTCCGAGATCGAGGAATTGAATATTCTTTATGCGTCCCACTTAGCAATGGAGCGCGCCGTGAAGGGGTTAGAGAAAAAGTTGGGGCGAGCGGCCGACCATATTCTTGTGGATGGACATTTAATTCCTAAGGGATTTCGGACCAGGAATGCGAGTGCACTGATTAAGGGCGATCAAAAAAGCCTTAGCATTGCCAGTGCGTCGATATTGGCAAAAGTGTACCGAGACCATTTGATGAGCGCGTTAGATGAACGGTATCCGGGATATGGATTGAGCGCGCATAAAGGCTATCCGACTCCTTTTCATAAACGCCAAATCTTAGAGCGGGGAGTGACCTCGATTCATCGTAAAACGTTTAAAGGGGTAAAGTTGGCTTCGGCATAAATCGAATTAAAATGGCAAATCCAGTGACTTTAGGCTGTTTCCATGCTTAAATTGAGCAAAATATTTCACTCATCAGAAAGGGTTCTTATGGCTTTAAATCCAAGTAAACGCGTTATTTCTTTTCATTATACGTTGACCAATGTCGAAGGCGAAGTCATCGATACCTCCAGAGACTCTCACGACCCTTTCGCGTATATGGAAGGAACTGGCCAAATTAGTCCAGGCCTAGAAAAGTCGATGGCTCTTTTGTCTGTAGGAGATAAGCGAGTGATTGAAGTTGAAGCAGCAGACGCTTACGGTGAGCACGATGCTGAATTGATTGTCGAAGTGCCTCGTTCTAAAATTCCAAACCCCGAAGAAGTCGAAGTTGGCGATCAGTTTCAAGCTACCGGACCGAACGATGAGATGCTTTTGTTTCGAGTGATTGAAGTCAATGGAGATCAATTGAAGTTGGATGGCAACCATCCACTTGCCGGAGAAAAGTTAAAGTTTGATGTGGAAGTGATGCAAATTCGCGATGCAACTGCAGAAGAAATTGCGCATGGTCACGCCCACGGTGCGGGCGGACATCACCATTAAAATAGATTAGCGCCGCAAATCGTAAAGCGGTGCTTTCATAAACGACGCACGTTTATTCTTTTTTTCTGTTACTTTTGGTCAAATTTTCTATTTAATAAAATAGGATAACCGTGCAAAATAGACGCATGGAAAAACATCTATTTCGTGCGTCAAAATTATATTCATTGCCTCTGCTTGATTTGATCTATCAGGCACACGAGGTTCACCGGGCCAATCATAACCCTCAAAATATTCAGAAGTGTAGTTTGCTTTCAATTAAAACGGGCGGCTGTCCAGAAGATTGCTCGTACTGTCCGCAATCGGCGCATTATGATACAGGGCTAGAAAAGCAAAGTTTAGTGTCGCTGGAGTCTGTCCGCACTGCGGTTAAGCACGCAAAGTCCGAAGGTGCAGAACGGTTTTGCATGGGTGCCGCTTGGCGAGAAGTCAAAGACGGGCCTGATTTTGATCGTGTTTTAGAGATGATCAAAATCGTAAAAGCAGAAGGGCTAGAAGCATGTGTGACCTTAGGGATGCTGACTGCAAACCAAGCGCAAAAATTAAAAGAAGCAGGGCTAGATGCGTACAATCACAATTTAGATACGAGCCGTGAGTTCTATGAAAAAATTATTCATACGCGGACATTTGACGATCGTTTAAATACGCTAAAGGCCGTTCGGAATGCGGGCATTACCATTTGTAGTGGCGGAATTTTGGGGATGGGGGAGTCGCCACAGGATCGGCTAAAAATGTTGGCTGAACTTGCATCGCTCAATCCGCAACCGGAGTCCGTACCGCTGAATTTACTGATTCCGGTGGAAGGTACGCCTTTAGCGAAGGCTGCTCCGGTAGATCCCTTGGATTTAGTACGTTTAGTGGCCGTAGCCCGGATTCTGATGCCTAAAACCAGAGTGCGTTTATCCGCAGGACGACTTTCGTTGAGTGTGGAAGCGCAAGTCCTTGCATTCTATGCAGGCGCGAATTCAATATTCTTGGGTGAAAAATTACTCACTCGTCCAAATCCTACTGTGGACGAGGATGCAGTTTTATTTTCGCAATTAGGGCAAGTCAGTGTCTGATGGATCGATCCTTGAAAAGCGCCTAGAAGATTTAAAGAAAAATCACCTCAATCGCACGCTGAAGTGGAGAAAAGGCATTGATCTTTCGTCCAATGATTATTTGGGAATGAGCGAGGATGAGACTCTTCGTAAAAGAGTGTGGGCAGGAGTGGAACGCATTCCTTTGGGAGCAGCGGGTTCGCGGCTGTTACGTGGGCAATTAGAACTGTATGATCAAGTGGAAGCGCAATTAGCGGCCTTTGCTGATCGCCAGGCGGCCCTTTTATATGCTTCTGGGTACCAAGCAAATGTCGGTTTTTTGTCAGCCCTCTTGACCGAGAGTGATACGGTTTTTTCGGATCAGTATAATCACGCTTCCTTGGTCGATGGCATTCGCCTCAGTCGGGCAAAGAAAATCATTTATCCGCATTTAGACTTATCGTTTCTCCGCGCGAGTTTAGAAAAATGCAAACAAACGAGCGGTCTAAAAGTGATTGTCACTGAAAGTCTCTTTAGTATGGATGGTGATTTTGCTCCGTTGGAAGCGCTTGCGAATCTGGCGCAAGAGTTTTCCGCATTGCTTATTGTGGACGAAGCCCATGCAACGGGTTTGTGGGGCAATTTTGAACAGAAAAAAGGCAGTGGCTTGGTTCAACGCTTGGGATTGTCCTCGAAAGTCTTTGCGACGATTCATACCGGAGGGAAGTCCCTGGGAGTTGGGGGGGCCTGGATTTGTGGCGATGCCCTGCTGAAGGAATATTTAGTTAATTTTTCAAGATCGTTTATTTATTCGACGGCGATGGTGCCTGTGGTGGCTCATGTTTTAGCGGAATCGGTAAAGTTTTGGCAAGAGGTAGGGATGGGGCGTGCACAGGAAGTCCATCAAAAAGCGCAGTGGCTTCATCAAGAGTTAAAAGAACGTGGACTCATTTCTCAAAAAACGGTTTCCCCGATTCTTTCGGTGATTTTAGGAAGTAATGAGCGCGCGCTCCAAGCGGCGACGCGACTGCAAGAATGCGGGTTTGATGTTCGTGCGATACGTCCTCCGACTGTTCCCGTCAATACAGCGCGGTTAAGAGTTACGGTCAATTGGAGCCTGAGTGATCAAAACCTACAACAGTTTGTGAATGCGCTTCAGGAGGCCGTGTGATTCCTCGAAAGGGTATTTTTGTTTCTGGAACGGATACGCATATTGGAAAAACCGTTACGTCTGCACTTTTGGTTTCTGCGCTTAAGTCTAACGGAATTCCTGCGGGTTATTTCAAACCCATTCAGACCGGGCCCGATTCAGACACTCAAACGGTGACGACTCTTGCCGCATTATCTCGGCAAGAATTTGTACCTCCCGTCTATTATTTTCCGCAGCCCTTGGCGCCTTCTCAGGCGGCAGAACTAAATCAAAGTGTGATTGAATTAGAGAACGTCCGGCGGTCTTGGCAAGAGTTGCCGCGTCGGACTTGGGTTGTAGAGGGCGCTGGTGGACTTTTGGTGCCATTGAACGCGAAACAAACCATTCGCGATCTCGTTCAATTGCTTGAGCTTGATTTAATGGTAGTTGCAAGTACTCGTTTAGGAACCATCAATCACACGTTGCTTACGCTTGAGGCTGCTCAAACAAAAGGGATTCAGGTTCGTGGAATTGTTCTCGTAGGTGAGCCTAATGCAATGCTGGTTAAAACCATTTCAAATTTTCATCCTGAAGTGCCGATTATTCAAGTCCCTCCAATCGAACGGATGGATGCGGAAGAAACTAATCGAGTTGCTTCTGTTGTGTTTGCAAAAGCGGTTTTGGAGGGTGCGCATGGATCTTAAGCGGACGTTGCAAGCGCGGGATCAGCATGTGATTTGGCATCCGTTTTCACAGCATGGACTGCATGAAGAAATTTTACCCGTCGCCTCTGCGAAGGGGGCTTATCTGACTTTAGAAGACGGACGTCAGGTCATTGATGCGATTTCGTCCTGGTGGGTGAATATTCACGGACACTCAAACGCGCGGATCGCTGATGCAATTTACAAGCAAGCGCAATCCATGGAACACGTCATTTTTGCGGGCTTTACCCATCAGCCGGCGGTGAAACTCGCGGAGCAATTGGTTAAAATGTGCCGGGACAGAAACATGAAACTCTCGCGCTGTTTTTATTCGGATAACGGTTCGACCGCCGTGGAAGTCGCCCTAAAGATGGCCTTTCAATTTCATTTTAACCGAGGCGATTCTAAGCGAACGCGATTTTTGGCATTAAACCAGGCTTATCATGGCGATACCTTAGGGGCCATGGCCGTTGGTGAGCCCGATGGCTTTCACCGTCTTTTTAAGCCGTTATTGCCCGAAGTGGATTTTGTAGGGCCCGATCAGATGGACGAATTTGAACGAAAAGTTGAAAACGATGGCGATTCCATTGCGGCGTTTATTTTCGAGCCGATCGTCCAAGGGGCTAGCGGAATGAAAATGTATTCTCCGCAGTTTTTAAGGGATGCTGTGGCGCTCTGTAAGGAAAAAGGAATCCTGACGATTGCAGACGAGGTGTTTACCGGTTTCTATCGCACCGGAAAATGGCTTGCTTCCGAATACGCCGAAATCGAGCCCGATCTTTTATGTCTCTCCAAAGGAATTACCGGTGGATTTCTACCCCTTGCCGTTACCCTTGCAACGGAAGAAGTTTATTCCGGGTTTTTATCAAAACAATTGAGTACGGCGTTTCTTCATGGCCACTCGTATACGGCGAACCCCTTGGCGTGTGCCGCTGCGTTGGAGTCGTGTAAAATGTTGGAGGAACCTTCGTGTATTGAAAATCGCACGAGGATTGCGAATGTTACTGAAAAGCGGATTCGTGCTCTCGGCAATCATTCCCAAGTAAAATTTGCGCGCAGCCTGGGGACGATTGGGGCAATCGAACTTAAGAAAGAAATGAGCTACTTTGACGGCGGACGCGGCCGCTTGATTCAACGGGCGTTAGAAAAGGGCGTTCTGTTAAGGCCCTTAGGAAATGTGATTTACACCGTCCCCCCATACTGTGTGACGGAAGGGGAGTTAAATCAGATTTATGAAACAATGGAGGAATTAGCACATGGCAAGTTTTGATGAAGTAATGGTTCAGTTAGTGAAACGTCCGGCGCAGCATGCGAAATTTCTAAACACGTTAAGCTTGCTCGAATATATTGGCGCCAGAAAAATTCTAAAAAGCCAAGAGGCCAGCACCATTACGGGTGAAATTCTAGGGCATGCCGCCGAAGAGATTCGCCACGCGCAAACGTTTAAAAAGTTAGCGTTAAAAATGAGTGAAGGGCTGCTCGAAACCTATCAGGACGAACACCTCTTGGCAGGTGTAGGGGCACGCCAGTATATTCAAGCAATAGATCAAGGAGTAGCCGCAAAACTTAAAGTGCCTCACGCGGCTTTAAATTATCTGCTCACCACCTTGCTGATCGAAGAACGCGCCAATCGGATTTACCCGGGTTACGACTTAATTCTTACCGAATGTGGTTTTCCTTCGGCCTTAAAAGCGATAGTTCGAGAAGAGAATACTCACCTGCACGATGTGCGAGCGGCACTCCAGCACATGGATAATCAACTGATTCAATCCCTGGATGAGTTGCGCGTCTTTGAAGCCGGGTTATTTTCGCGGTTTATGGATCAAGTTCTGCAGGCGATTCATTAAGATGATTCGTAAAAGAGTTTACCAAACTCTTACCCGTTCGCCTTCCGGAATAAACATTTTATCCCCCTTCTTACAGCCATAAGCTTGATAAAACCCGGCCTGATGAATGACTTGCTCATTGACCCTGGCCCATCCAAGAGGGTGGGGGTCTGTTTTCAATAATACTTTTTCCATTTCTGGTCTGACCTTACTGCAATAAGTTCTGGCAAAAGATTCAAAGAATTTTTTCTGGTCGGCTGGAACAGGAGAGGACGATGAAAAAGTAGCGGCATAGGAAAAACTTAATCCTACGTGGTCGCCAATGACTTCACCGAGCGTGAGTTTGCCGTTGTGGCCGGCCTGATCGTAGCGAGTTACAAAAGAGGCTGATCTTGCATGGAACGTTTCATGATCGGCTGGGGTCATCCAGTCGTGGAGCTTGCCTTCCGCATCGAACTTCGAGCCTTGATCATCAATGCCGTGGCCGAGTTCATGCCCGATCACAACGCCCATTCCGCCAAGAACTTCGATCTCGGACTCGCTGGGATCAAAGAAAGGGTACTGTAAAACTCCTTGCAATAAGGTAAAGGAATCATTGCTTGAGCTGTAGTACGCATTCACATCTAGCGGCCCCATCGACCATTCCTTACGGGAGCGTTTCTTTTTTAGCTTTTCGTACGCTTCAAGTGTTCCCATTCGCTCATAAACGAGGCGATTCGCATAAGGAGTCTCTGGGTTATAGTTCGCTAGTTTATGAAAATTCCATTCCTCGTCATCTTGAGGAGAAACTAAAAAGAGACGCGCTTTGGTGATCTTTTCTTGCGCCGCTTTGCGCGCGCCCGCGCTCAACCATTGATTTTGCTCTAGTCCCTTCAAAATCGAAGACTTGATTCGGTCGACCAATTTTTGAACTTTTTCTTTTGGGAAATTCGGAAACAAAATGGGGAGTAGGTCTTGGTCTAGTTCGCGCGCAAATTTACCCATCGTTTCCTTGGTACAACGCTCTTGGCGATCCGGGCGAACCTCTGGTCCGCCGAAATAAGTATGTGCAAACGCAAATCGCTTTTTATAAAAGTCGGGATAGGCGTCATCCATATAGTCTTTTGCAGACAAGTAAATGAAGTTGCTCTTTAGTTGTTCAAGCGGTAATTTCGGCAAAATTCGGTTAAAAAACTCGAGCGTTTCTGGAAATAGGTTTCTAAATTTTACACTTTTAGGAATGGTTCGCACAAAGGGGCCAAAGGAAAGATTCGGGTATTTTTTAACCCAATCTCCGCGATCTAGATAAAGGCGTTGGGACCAACGCTCCCTGCGTTCGGCGGGAAGGGGGTAAAGATCTGCCACTTGCGTTTGTAGGTCGAGCACCCATTTTGCGCGTTGTTCCGGCTGGTCCAAGCCTGCTTCGACGAAAAACTGGGTGACCAGTTTCTCGAACTCTTTCATAAGCGCGGGGTTGTGATAGTAGCTGCGTTCGGGCAACGTCATCATGTTAGCGGTGATGGTCACATTCCATTGGTTTGGATCGTCTAAATCGGCCATCGGGCTAAAATCCAAAAAGCTGTATTGAGCGCCGTCTATCATGCGCTGCCTAGCTAATTGAACGAGTGCCTTCCAGTCTTTTAATGACATGATCTCTGCAACTTCTTTTGCTACGAATTTTTTCTCTTCTATTTTCGATTGGGTTTCGTTCATGCAAGACAAATAAAATTTACTGAGCTGTGCAGCCCGCTTCGATTCCGGTTTGTATCCCTGATCGATTAATTTAAAGTAGTTCTTCTTTGCAAAAAGAAGTCGTTCGGCAGAGTCCGAAAACGCAAAATCCCAATACGACCGATCCGCCGGAAGTTCAAATTTTTTGATCGATTCACTGCAAACGTATTGGTAAAAATCGTCGCAGGGCTTTAAGGTCGTGCTTAAAGGAAAATTTCGTTTTTCGGGAATAGGGCAGCCTTTTAAAAGGGCTTCTCGGGTGGGTGCTGCGGAGGTAATTGGCGACGCGATCAAGCCCGCTAAACAAATTAACCAATAGCCATATTTTTTTTGCATGAAGGTCTCCTTACGGTTTTGCGCTGAGTTCATCAATTGCTTTATTGAGGATGGACAAAGTGACTTGAGGAAAATGGGCCTGATGATTATTCCACTCGGATTGAAATAAAGAAACACTCTCAGCCAACGCTTTATCGCTCTCTTCTTTCAGGTGGGCCGATTCTTTGAGGGCTGCTTGAACGCGGGTCAATTTGTGTTCTAGTTGATCGACTTGTACCCGCAGGTCTTCTTTAAGCTTTTCATTCTGATGAATAAACTCGGTAATTTGTTCGAGGGTGTAGGGTTGGCTCGGTGATTTTTGGGGAGCGGGTGCCGTCATAGTTTTACGTCCTCGTTACCTTGCGCATACGGGCCTAGAATAGGTTTAAGCAAGGGCTGAAGCTTCTCGTAGGCTTGCCTGATTTCTTCAGTGAGGGGCGCTACGGGAGTTGGAAGTTTTTGTTGCTCGCTTAGTCTGGCTCGATGCCATTTGTTGACGCGTAAAAAAATGGTGCGCTGAGTTTTAAGCATTTCATTGTCCAAAATAATTTTCCGGACATCATCGTCGGAGCCCCCCAGCTTAACCAGTTCCCCCTCTACGGCGGCGACCTTGTTTTTCAGGAGGTAAAGTTCATCATCAAGCTCAATTTTATGACCGATAATCTTATGTTTCTGCGTCAGCACGCGCGACACGAAAACATCCACGGTTGGAAAATCTCCCAGTCCTTTTTCCTTGGTAATCCACGTACAGGGATGGGCGCGATTGCCTATCGATTTTTTAAATTGGGTCAGGATTAATCCTTCGTTGGGGGAAAGTTGACTGTTCGCTAAATTTAAAATCAAATGCTCTTGATCCATTTGCAGCAGGGATTTTATTCCCACTAAAAGCATTTTGAATTTATTTTCATCGACTAACCCGCGCACGAAAAGACAGCTAAAACCGGGGTAGCGTTCAAATTTTAAGATCATTTTTCGCCTCCGGAGTTAAGACAAAATCGAGGTGAAGGAGTTCGGGCATGGGTAGCGACGGTTTTCCAAGAAGCCCAAAATCCACGGCCTTATATTTTTCGGTGATCATGACCCCGATCAAGCCCATGCCCGCTAGATCGTGAACATCTTTTTTGCCGTGAACAAAACTCAGAAAAGGAAAACCCCAAACCGACATGATTTCGCCCAAGTTTTCAAAAAGCGGAAACACCTCCGCTAGGTAGCTTGCAATCATCGCTGTATGGATTCCAAAAAGCCTTGCTTCTAGCGCGAGTCGGATCGGCTCGCTCGGCTTTGCCATTTCAAGTCTTTTATAAAACTCTACTGCCGAATTCTGATTTAAAAAGGTAAGGATGATTTGCCCCAGGTTTCTGAGGAACGGTGTGGCGGGCCCGAGTTTTTCCAAGCTGAGTTTGGATTTGTATTTATTCAGCAGGACAACTTTTTTTGCTTGGTCGAGCGACCGGGTAAAATTGGTAGCAATTAAGTCGTCGTACCGGTTCTTTCCAAGATCTAGAAGAGGACTTCTTTGGACATGAAACACGAAGTCGTACAAAAATCCGCAGGCAAATGCGATATCTTTGTATCGGCCTTCCGCACCGAGAGATTCTTGTGCTTGATAGGCGAACTTAAGCAACTCATTTGGTTTAGAAGGCATTCGGCCAGTCTTATAATCTAATGCTAAATCTTTCGTTCGCAAAATTTTGTTAACCATATTGGCCAGCAACCAAAAACGAGTGTGTTTGGTTGTGTAGAGGCGAATTTGCTCTTCTAAAGAAATTTCCACCTCTTGACTGCGAAGTGACTTTACCAAAAGTCTAAAAGGTTCCTTCAAATCGGGGAACTCGTTAAAGGTATTAACGAGCACGGTAACCCGTTCTTCAATATGTTCTGGTTCGTGCATTAAATGGGCAACACCTGTTGCGCCGATGGGACCAATGATCGACCTAAATAGAATCTCAATCTGTTCGTTTGGGGTGCTCGGTTTACTCAAGAGTGTTCCTCTTTTGCGGAATGGATCAGAGGCGGAAGGGAGAGAGTCATTCGAATGATCAAGAGTAATCCCACGGCCCAAACATGTTGATGAAGCGACTTTCCTTCCCAAAAGTTAACTTGTGTGAGTCCATTCAAATGCATCAGCAACAAAGCAGTTCCTAAACCGCATGCCAAGTCCGCACGGTAAGGAGCGTTAGCGCGAAGAGCTTCTTTTGCAGTGGTCCAGGCCAAGCGAAGGGTATAGAAGATCCATGCTAAAAATCCGAGCATACCCAGAGCACCCGTGCCTCCTAACATTTCGAAAAAGTTGCTGTGCGCGTGTCCCCATTGATATTCGTTTTCATGATGAGGAAATTTTTCTTTAAAATAGTATTCTGACATCTCCTGTGAGTTCAGAAAACCAATGCCCGTAATAGGCCGATGCTCAAAGAAATCAATGTTTGCTTTCCAGAGGTTAATTCGCTCCTTAATGCCAACGTGAATTTGGACACGATCGCGGATTTCTGGAATTTGATAAAGCCCCGATACGAGTAGGGCGAGGAGACCTGCAAAAATGATTGTATTTTTTTTGGATGGAGCGTTCTTTCTGAATGCAAAGACTAAGCAAATCACTAACCCAAAGGGTAAGGCAAGCCAAGCTGCTCGAGCAAAGCTTAAAAACAATGCTAAAAGCCCCATGAAAAATGCAAACCAGGGTAAGGGTAACCATTTGCGGTCCCGGGCCCAAGCCCCCAGGGCCACGGAGAGCGCAGAAAAAGTGGGAAAGAGCATCACGGTCGCTGTGGTTAAATGATGTCCAAAGAGTAAATCCGCATGAAAAAGATGATGGCCAACCGGCAACGCGTCCGCTTTTGGAATTCCAGTAAAAAATTGAAAAATTCCTAAGAAGCCTAAGAGGATTGTGGTGATCCACCAAACCTTCAAAATCAAATTGAGCTGATCTGTCGTGCGATTGGTCTTAAAAGAAAACACAGACAAATAAATGAGCGGAAAAAAGAGATGTGCAAGTTTAGTGAGTGAGTGGGCATTGAAAGTCACGTTGTGCTGGAAGTAGCTGATCGGCCATACTATGCACAATGCAAGGCTGATGAGGCAAGGAAGAATGAGCGCGCCCGCATAAAGATAATAAGACCGTTTGACGGCGGTCATTTCCGGCGGGTCGGGAAATGTATTTTGCCTAAAGAATCGGCCTGCCAACCAAAAAATGCAGACCAACGCAAAGGCCAAATTCATGGGGGCCATTGCCGTTAAGGAAAAGAGTGCAAAAAATGGTAGAATGTATTGAAAATTGTTCATTGTTTTTTCTTTAAGGTAGCCTCTAGTTTTCGAGCAATTCTGACAAAGGGATATCCCATCAAAAAATAAATAAGGGCTACTAAAATTCCTAATCCGAGGTGGTCAAAGTAGGTGGAAGCGAGCTGTGAGTAAACCGTGGTCAACTCCACCATCGTAATCACGGAAACTAAGGAGGAGTCTTTGATTAATGAGATAAAATCATTGGTCATTGGAGGAAGGATGATCCGCGATGCTTGGGGAAGGGTGACGTGATAAAACCGATGAAAAGGGGATAGCGCAAGTGCCAGCGCTGCTTCGGTTTGACTGTGGGGAACGGCTTCAATTCCGGCTCGGTAGTTTTCAGCTTCATAGGCACCGTAGTTAATTCCAAGTCCAAGGATAGCAGCCACGAAAGGACTAAGGTGTATTCCCAAATAAGGAAGCCCAAAAAAAATCAAATAGAGCTGAATTAAAAGCGGAGTCCCGCGGAGCAATTCGATAATACTTTGAGATAAGAATGAAACACTTGCGTTTCCGTATAGGCGCATGATGGCGAGAGCTAGACCAAAGGCAATCGCCAAAACCATCGATAGAATTGAAATTTCCAACGAGGTGAGTGCGCCCTTCAAGAGAATGGGGAGTAAACTCCAATAGCGGGCCATTCGGGCACCGGTGGTTAGGGTGGTGCTTTTGTCTTTCGCTGCGGTTACCTTTTCAAGTTCATTAGAGTTATTCGTCGCTGTTAGTCCGTGAGATGCAAGACCCAACTCCGTGACCACAAAGGGATGAAGCAGGTCCCATTTTGCGAGGATTTTTTCTAACTCGCCCCCTTGAATCAGTGCCATTACGCCCGCGTTTACTTGGGACAAAAGTTCGGGGTGTTGGGGAGCAACCGCGATGCCATAAAACATTTTCCCTACAGGAGGCCCGACAAACTTCAGGTTTTTATTTTTTTTTGCGTAAAACAATGCAATCGGATAATCCACAAAAAAAGCGTCGATTCGCCCATTTTCGACGTCTTCGTACCCGGTACTTTCTTCTTCGTAAAAAACGACGTGCGTTTGGGTTTGTTTTTCTAAAATGGTTTGAGCCAAGGAGGCTTTGAGTGTTCCGGTTTGATGATGGTTTAGGTCTTGAATGGATTGAATTGAGGAATCGTTGGCCCGCACGACAAGCTGTTCAAAAGTAGCGTAATACGGAATAGAAAACTGGACTTGCTGTTTTCGTTCTTCTGTAATTTCAAGGCCGTTTGCGGCGATGTCGTAGTCGCCGCGGGTAAGCCCCGGGACTAAGGATTCCCATTCGTTTTGAACAAAGACTAAAGTCCGCCCCATTTTTTTTGCTAAGGCTTCCATGATGTCTTTTTCGAAACCCACCATTTGATCGGGGTGGCTTGGGTCAACAAACATGTAAGGTGCGCCTGATTTGGCATCGGCCGCCCACCTGAGCGTTTCCGTATTTGGTGCTTGGGCGCTCGCCCGGGGCGCGAAAGACAAAATGACCTGAAGCAGGGCAGGAAGAATTAAGAAAGAGTTTCTCATTAAAGTTACTATAGTGATAACGCAAACCTATGCGATTTCAAACTTATTTTATCGTCAGATTTAAAGGAATAATCAGGTAGTTTGATGCATTTTCTAGATAGAAAAGATAGGGCGCTTGATTCACCTTTTCGTTCGCAGATCCGGTCAGGCTCATTTGGGATTGTGAAAACAAAATTCCGCTGGGTAACGAGTTCGGAGTCAGTACCGTGACCGCAGTAGCAATCCCCTGATCACAATGGATTGGATTTGGACTAATCGTAGATTGAAAGGCGTAGGTCGGGGTAGGGTTTTGAAAACGGCAGTTTTTTAATGGTCCGGTTGAAGCATCTTGCACCACGGGGCCTATTGCAGTTGGAATCGCATTCGGTACGCTCGGGTTGGTATTGCCTGAGCATCCGGTCATCATCGCGAGAGGCGCCGCAATACTTAGAAGTAACCTTAATGAATTCCGTAGACTCATGATTCTAGCGTCTCATTAGATCCTAAGTTGAATCAATCCCTTAATCCTTCGGTTTAAATAGGTCAGGATGGGAAACTAAAAAACAATCCAAGGACAGCAGGTGCCGGTGAATTCGATGGATGAGAGGAAAAGTAGTTATATCCACATCATACCTCAATGCATTGTAGACCTGGGGCACTAAACAGATATCGGCAGCCGTCAATGTGTTGCCATAGCAAAAATGCGTTGCAGCGCCATAAAAGGAAAGCAACTTTTCGAATTGGGCTAATCCATTTTGAATCCAGTGATGCGCCCATTTTTTTTGCTCGAAAGGTTCTTTCGATAAATAATGCAGCACGGGTAGGTTTTGAATGGGATGCGTTCCTGAATTAATGATTTCGCACAGGGCCCCCACTTTTGCCTCGTCTACTGGGGTGGCACTACGATCCGAATGGTGCCCGGTCCAAAACCCAGGGGTGGGCTTAAGCACGTCAAGGTAACGTAAAATTGCAAGAGACTCGATTAAATAGTCCGAATCATTCACTTTAAGAGTGGGCACTGTTCCGATTGGATTCTTTGCGAGGTACTCGGGTGATTCGGTATCGTCATTCAAAAGGCTAATGTGAGTAGCGCGATAGGGAATCTGCTTAAGTGCTAATGTCGCTCTCACTCGCCAGCTGCTTGAAGATCGCCAGTAGTGAAAAAGCTCGATTGAGTTCACGAATTTGCTCGCCGGATCGTATTTTCAAGTCTTCCAAGGCGATCGACCTCTAGGGCAAATAGATCATTTGGCTTAATCCAAACAGGTTGATCCTTAAGCGAAGTCAGATTCAACTCCATGTAGCAACCGGTTCCAACGGTTCCAGACCCGATCACTTCACCGGGATAAAGGGTGACTCCGTAGCTTGCGCGCTCAATGATCTGTGCGAAGGTCCAGTTCATGTCCTTTAAGTTTCCTAAGGATACCGGAGTACCGTTGTGAAATGCTTTCATGGTTAAGTCATAACGGTTCCCGACGCTGCTTGGAATAATTTTGTCTGAAAGCTCATCAGGGGTGAGGAGATAGGGGCCGAGAGAAGTTGCAAAATCTTTACCCTTTGCTGGCCCAAGATTCAGCTTCATTTCTTGAGTTTGAAGCTCGCGTGCAGACCAATCATTCATAATCATGTAGCCAAATATATATTCGTCGGCACGTGAAGCCGGAATGTTTCGCCCTTCTTTGCCGATGACGATGGCAACTTCGAGCTCAAAATCTAGCCGTTCTAGCGCCTTATCCATGACATAAATTTCGCCGGGACCCGTGATTGCAAGGTGGTTCGTAAAATAAAAAACCGGGAAGTCATCAAACTCTGGAATCATGGGAACGCCACGACCCTTGCGGGCGGCCTCAACGTGTTGCCGAAACGCGTAGCCGTCTCGGCAAGAAACCGGATGGGGGACGGGAGCAAGCAGGATGCAGTCCGATTCGTTTTTTATCAGCTGCGAAGGAAGCAAGCCCTTCTGCGCTTGGTTGAGAACTGTATTTGCCCAATCTTTGAGTTGGGCGGCATTTTTAATCCATTCGACCATGTTGCTTAGACTATGCTCTAAGCCAGGGGGCAATGCCGAGCCTCCGTGTTGATGAACTTCAAAAAAATCGATGATTTGATTTGCACCGGAACTGGAAGCGACTCGGGCTCCGACATGTTCTGATCGATCAGAAGATAAAAGGGTTACGTATTGCATGGGCTCCAGGCTACCGCATTCACTAAAATAAAAAAAGGTGGGAATGTTAATTCATTCCCACCTTTGATCTTAAAATGATCCGAAAGTGATTCTACCAGTTTTTCTTATCGGCAAAAGTTTCTTTTAAAGTTTTAGGGAACGACCAACGTGGCTTTTTAGAAGCTGGACGAGCCTTTACATCCACTGCTTCGCCGGTAAATGGGTTAACGCCTTTGCCCGCTTTACGCGCTTTTACTTCACGGCGAACCAATGCACCGATGACTGGAAAACGAACGCGCTCTCCGCTCGCTGCAAGTTTAGCACCTTTAACGAAGGTGTTTTCAAGAAGCGCTTTAAGTTCAGTTCTTTTAATTTTTACTGAACCGTTTTTGCTCACTTCGGCCAAGCCGATCACGCCTTCATACACTTCGTTTAAAAATGAATATTTTTTCTTTGCAGATTTCTTTGCCATTCTTTTCTCCTGTTGATTTTTACTCGGAACTCCGACCGAAGATTATTCTGCGATTGCGCCCGAGCGTGAGTGGGCTATTTCCCCCCACTTTTTGATTGTTTTTTATTTTTAAGAAGGAATCGGCAACTCCGCAAGTGTTTTTTAGAAAAATAATAAAAAACTACTCAAATTTGGCCTGTTTTGAGAGTCTGGGAAGGGAGAGAACCGAAAAATGGAAAAAAACGCTCGAATTTTGAAATGGCCTGTTTTACTTTTTGACTTTGATGGCACTTTAGTTTCTACCGAAGAAATCGCTCAAAAGGCTATCCATGAGTATTTTGAAAAAAATAAGATCCCTGATCAATCCGAATTTGCGCAGTTAATAATTGGTCGAACATGGGCTGCTGCCGCCGAAGCCGTCGTAGAACGTGCCCGTATTAAAGGTGTGGCCATTGAAAAACCGAATTCGTTAGTCATGGAATGGAAACGGCGGTATTTGTCGCTTCTTGGAGAAGGGGTGCACCTTATTCCTGGGGTCCGTGAAAGGTTAGTCGAAATCAAGCAGGCAGGTGCTTGGATGGGGATTGTGACCGGCTCGGAGCGAGAAGAGGTTGATCGAATCCTTCATCAAACGGGGTTAAGTGAATTTTTTAGCAGACTCTGGACGAGCGCAGACTATTCGGTCAGTAAGCCTGATCCTGCTCCCTACCTACAAGCAATTTGTGACTTAGGGGTAGATCCAGGTCAAGTTCTTGTCTTTGAGGATTCAGTTCCGGGAGTCGAGTCAGCCCACCAAGCGGGTTTGCCTTTTATTCAGGTACTTCATGGATCTTATACTTGGCCCGACGAGCGGTCATTGAAGAGAATACAGAATTGGCATAGTTTTGACCTAAATTGGCTATTTTCTGTCGGAGGGAAATGATTGCCTAATAGCGGTTAGGTACTTTAGATTTTAGGCTTGATCTCCGAGAATGTTCCTAGAGCGTTGGAAAGGGACGGGGATAGATCATGATTGAATTAAATTCGAAGCGACTAGACACTTTGCTTGATACCTTAAGTGAAGCAAGAAAAAGCCTAGATAATTGGAAAG
>CAIMNF010000215.1 GCA_903842755.1 Oligoflexia bacterium | reverse complement strand
GCGGCTTCGGCCGGTGCGGCGCCTATGGATCGCGCAGATTGTGAGCGTGTTCGGTGACTTCCTGGCGGTGTTCGCCATAATCGCGGATTGATCCCGACCGTGGCCGCGCCTTCCCTGTCCATCGTCCAAAATCAAATTTAGCTCCGACTAGAAATTGAAGCCCGATAGGCGCATTTGCTCCTGCAATTGGAAAAGTGATTTTTCCATAATATAAATCTCCATCCAATGCACGATAACCGCTGCAAAGCTCGCCAACTGTCCATTCGGAATTTTGCGCATCTGCAACTGCAGAGCCACTCACACCCTCTGCGCTCAGAATTTGCGCATTGGTTTGGGTAGAGTCATTCAATGAACGCTGTCCTCGTCCGCCCACCGAAACGTAAAGCCCTTGCAGTGGGTCGCGCTTTAAGACGAATTGCCAGGGAACGGCGGAAGAAAATCCCATCGATCGGTATGTGTACGCGGCTCCCGCCTCAACAAAGTAAAGTGACTCAAGTCCAAACGGCAAAAGCCACTCCGTAAAAAGCCCCGCGGTAAAATCCACGGATTGATCTCCTAAAAATGGGGTCACGTTGTTTAGCGATTGTGCGTTGTTGTACGCCGGAAAGGTCAATTCGGTTTGAAAAACCAGATTATCTCCAACCGAGTCCCGCCAAAATCGGTAACTAATTGCAACCAACTGATCACCCAACCCACTTCCTGTGGCGGCCCCGTTACTGAATGCTTGGCTCGTCACTTGGGTGTAAAGAAACGAAAGGCGCGCAAACAAGAACAAGTCGCTTGTAAAGCCATACGTCAAGCCTAGGTCATAATAGCTTTGAAATACTTTACCGCTGTAGGGCAATCCGGTAGATGTTCCATTAGAACTGTAGTTTTCTCCGGTACTGTAAATATTCACTTGCGGCGAAATAAAAAAACCTGAATTAAATTCGGCATGATTGTTAAAGTTTTGAACAATTGTCGCTGCATGGAGATGGGGAATTGAAAAAAAGACGAATAAAATTAAGGCCAAATTGCGCTGAACGAAAGCCCACGGGGTGAGTTTCTCCATAAGCATATCATCGCATGCCTGAATCAAACGTCGTTAAAAAACTTTAGCAAAGCGTTTTTTTTAAACTAATTTTTGCGATTAACCAAACTAAATACTCGCTTTTCTCGGTAAAAAAGATCTAGAAACGCGACAAAAAATCGGAGATTACTTGAGCACCGCTTGGCGTGTCTTTCCAATTTTCTTGACCACACTATTCTCGCGTGCAATAACACAGAGCGTTATGAATGGGGCTTGGACTCTCCACTTCATAAGCTTTAACTCAAACAACTGGAGAATATAAATAATGTTGAATCGGACAAAAAGTTTAGTGGCAATGACCATTCTTAGTTTAGGCCTATTATGCAATGCAATCGCGCAGGCGGATCAAGAAGTATGCTTCACCAGCTCAGGGGGCGTTGGGTACCAGGGGCAGATCATCGGAACGCGTAACCTTGATGATGATGGCTATGCCGTTGCTCAGGCATTAGTGCACTGGGAATATGCGAACAACGAAGCGCTGGATCCTAACCGTGCCGGTGAATATGGGTACCCAGCCATCGAAGGCTGGTTCAATTTTGCTGATCTTTCGAACTGCAATGGACTTTACCTGCAGTACTTCTACATGCCTGTGCAAGTTTGGCATCCTGGATATGTGTTTCCCTATAATTACAGACGCTATTATCGAACTTACCCGTTAGGTCGCTATTACGGCTATGTTCAAGGTCAAGAACGCCACGCGCCGATCTTTGAACGCGACGAGCACGGCAGACTCACTGGGCGCGTAGACCACAACGCAATCGAAGAGGCGCGCATTCACCAAGAACAACATCGCGCCCAAGGGGACCAAGGCTACAATCAACATCATCCCGTATATCACGCTCCCGTTGTACGTCCAGCTAATCCAAGTTACGGCCGACCTGGCGTACCCCGCTCTAATCCAAGCCCAGTCCACGGCGGTGGCGAAGGCAGAGGTAACGGAGGCGGACATCACCGCTTAGAGTAGTCTTATTTGATGGTAAAATAATAGAGTGATGAAAAGCCGCTGGCAGACTTTGTCAGCGGCTTTTTTTGTTCATTTTTTGAGCGCGCTCGATTAGTTTTTCGGAAAGCGCACGAGTAATCATTAAAGTAATACGACCAGACGAGATCAACTTCCCTGTTTGGTTCAGAATATCGACATCCCACACCTGGGTCGTGCGGCCAATGTGAATGGGGCGTGAGACAGCACTAATAACGTCGCCAGGAAACGCAATGGCGAGATGATTTGCGTTCACTTGCATTCCTAGGGGATTTTGC
>CAIMNF010000214.1 GCA_903842755.1 Oligoflexia bacterium | reverse complement strand
GGTATGAGTGGCTATCGCAGTATTACTGGAATAGTCTGAGTGAAGTTCAAGACTTTGCAACCCATTGGATGTGGTCTTATAATAATCATCGTCCCCTATGGCGTTGGATGGTTTCACACCAAAGCAGCACTTAGCCAGCGCTGCATAAGTTTCAACTTCTGAATCCATTGCAAAAAGGGATGATTACCGGTGCTCAGTTAATTCAGCATTCAGGGCAGTCTCAACGGTGAGCTTAGTGAGAGTCTTAGAGAAGTCATTCAATTCGTGTTGAGTCTTAATACCCTTGGCAAACTCCTTTGTCAGCTATTTTAGTCTTTCTTGACCATTGTGAAAGTCTCCATTTGTCTGCCCATGTGGCAGAATAATACAAAATGTTGACTTACACAACATCCTTTACAGGTTCACTGCTGGGACAACGCACCAACGGAGAGTCTGTGGGGTAAGCTAAAGATTGCTCGTTTATACGGACAAAGGTTTACAACAAGGCGAGCCATGATGGATGAGGTGATGAACTGGATCATTTTCTACAACTACAAAAGGCTACACTCTGCTTTAGATTGTGTGAGCCCCATGGAGTTTGATAGACGATGGCATGCAACTCGAAAAGTCGTTGCATAATTCAAGCGGTTAAGAAGTATGTTTAACAGGGGCAACCTCAATGAGTGATACCAAGATATACATTTACTACATGCATTATTTGAGTGATGAGTTAAGTAACACCTTAAAAAAAAGACCTTCGTGGTTTAACTATAAGTTATGTTTAGAAAGCCTCTTAACTACAACCAGAGCTTTTAGAGACTCAGGACAAATAATTTTAACTATATGGTTTGATGGTACTTTAGAAGAATTTCAGTCTGACAGAACCATGATTTACTTAATGTCTAAAGTTCATTCTGGTGTACAAGTTAAGATCGCAAAATGGGGGTCAATGAGTGCAACTTGTAATGCATTAAGAAGTTATATTAAACAAAACGAACCAGAAATAAGAGGAGGCGATTGGCTGTACATATTGGAAAATGACTATTTACACAGGGAGGGATGGGTTGAGTCAACATATGAGTTGCTAGCCTCAGATTTAGATTTTGATTATTTATCGCTGTATGATCATTCAGATAATTACAAACTAAAAATACATCAAAATTTTATTCAAAGATTGTTTTATACCGACAATTACATATGGAAAAAAATATTTACAACATGTGGGTCTTATTTGACAAACTATTCTCAATTTATTAATGATATTACTTTTCTTGCCAATCCCGATTTCGTGGCTTTTGCATATTTAAATATGATGGGAAGAGAGTTAATTTGCTCAGTCCCAGGTTTCAGCACGCATTGCACCTCCGGACTGGAATCGCCAGGAGTTAATTGGTCTAAAGTTGCTCAAGGGCACAATTAGTCAAACCTGCAAAACTCTTAAGTAAGGCCTTCAGTAAATGTACGCATTCCAAGGCACAAGACGCGGGCCATTCAATATCGATCGATAGATCAGCTTTGTCGCAATGGTTTTCAGTCAATTGGTCTTCGATTTGAATGAAACCTGGCGAACAGTCTTGCTGGGATCGACTTCCCAGCGCGGGCAGATCGGTCTTTTGCTCAAACTCTCTGACCCAGCGGTGCACGACATTGGCATTCAGGTTGTGCGTCCTTGAAATGGAGGCTCTAGAAAAAAAGTTCTAAAGCCATCCCCTTGCG
>CAIMNF010000213.1 GCA_903842755.1 Oligoflexia bacterium | reverse complement strand
ATGTTTGGAAATAGACATTTTTTGAACGATTATTGAAGGATTTTTTCGATACCAAGGTCTATGAAACCTTGAAAATCTATGCTTGGTCTTAACACTTCAAAAGACAATATCCCAACTTGCTTATCTATGGGGAAAAAAAGTAAATCACTACTTCTGGATTCTAATTTAATTGTTATATTGTAGCGGCCATTTCCATAAATGATGGGAAAAGTGCAGTGAATATGCGATTTGCGTAATTTTCCATTTTCTTCGTAAGCTTGGATGCGAAAAGAGCGCCCCCCTAATTCGATCATTTTTTGATTCAAAATTATTATGGTGATATGGGGATTAATAAGGTCTTTTTCGTATTCGGCTTCTATTAATAGAGAGGCTTTATCATCCCCGTTATAAATAGTATGCATTAATCCGGTTTGAATAAATTCTGCTCGAATAATTGATCCCTGGTTAGTGCCAAATGAAATTGTATCGTTTTCGCCTAGACTGGGTTTTTTATTCACGCTAATTGGTTTTTCAGAAAAACTTTTCGCTTGTTCATTACGGATATCTAATAGGTAGAGTTCCGCTAAATGATGCGAAATCCCCATTGCTTGAACCTCGCCGGCTTTTAAATAAATTGCTCGGCTACAAAAACTTTTGACCATTTGAATATCATGCGAAACAAAGATCAGCGTTACCCCTGATTTTGTAAGCTGCTCCAAGCGTTCCAAGCATTTAAATTGGAATGCTGCGTCTCCCACCGCTAGCGCTTCGTCTACCACCAGGATATCGGGTTCAACACTAATTGAGACCGCAAAAGCCAATCGAACAATCATGCCACTAGAGTATGTTTTTACTGGCTGGTCAATAAATTCACCAATATCTGCAAACTCTGTAATGGCTTCAAACTTCGTTTCGACCTCTTCATGGCTTAAACCCAGTAAGGTACCGTTCAAAAAAACATTTTCTCTTCCGGTAAATTCAGGGTTAAATCCGGAACCTAATTCAAGCAATGCAGCAATACGACCATTTGTTTCTACATTTCCTAGTGTGGGGTTAAGCGTCCCGCATATAATTTGCAGTAAAGTTGATTTCCCGCTTCCATTTAGGCCGAATATCCCTATTGTTTCTCCCTTTTTTATTTCAAATGAAATGTCTTTTAAAGCCCAAAATTCCCTATAGTACTTTTTTGGGGCTTTTCTGAATAAACGTGAAAGTCTGGGGAGAATAAACTGCTTTAAACGATTGCTTGGGTTGTCATATATCTCAAAACACTTGCTGACGTTTTCAACTCGAATGGCGATATTGTCAGAGAACATCAGCAAATCCTTTTCTTGTTTTCTGAAACCAAAAATAGCCTGCCCATGCAACAAGAATTGAAGAGATGATGTAAATGAAGAGCCCAGTCCAGTGAGGTTGATGTCCCCAAATAATGAATTCCCGCGCTTCTTCAATAATGAAGGTCAGGGGGTTCGCCAATAGAAACGGACGAAATGCTTCCGGTACGCCTGTAATGGGGTAAAAAACAGGCGTAAGAAACATGAGCAAACTGGTTAAAATTCCAATGGCCTGTCCGATATCACGGATAAATACCCCTAGTGAGGCGACAATCCATGCAAAACCAAGAGAAATGAGAACTAGGGGTATGACTACAATAGGCAGGTAAATTAAGGTCCAATTCAAGTAGCCATTGAATAGAAGAAAAGCAACTAATAAAGCACTTAAACTGATTAAGGCATGGAAAAGTGCTGAGCATGCTGCGATAACAGGGAGCACTTCCAAAGGAAAGACCACTTTTTTTACATAGTTTGCATTGCTAAGGATTAAGCTTGGGGCACGGTTAAGAAGGTCGCAAAAGAAACCAAGCACAATCATTCCAACAAACAAAATCAACGCAAATTGAACCTTGCCATCTTCTGGGCTTGAATTTACCCATCGTGCTTTAAAGATCTCAGAGAACACAAAAGTGTAGACCAAGAGCATCAATAGGGGATTAAAAAAGGACCAGGCCAATCCCATTATGGATCCTTTGTAACGCCCAAGAACTTCTCGCTGGCTGATCTGAAAGATGAGCTCACGATGTTGCCAAATGCTTATGCAGAGGGACTGAAGGCTAGTCGGGTGAGCAGCATGCGGGTTAATGGTTGCCTGAGGAGAGACTGCGCTTTTCATCAATGCTGCGATACGGTGGCTAAATTAAGTTCGTGAGGCGTTGAGATGATCGCCTCGATCGAGGTATAGGCGTGTTCTTTTGGACCCCAGGCCAAACTAAAGTCTTCTGAAACTAAACTGAGATTGGGGTTGTAAAAAGGGTCATGCAAAAGAGCTGTTCCCCAAATATTCATCATGTACTCTGCCTCTTTGGCAAATCGAGCTTGCTTCTCTGGCGTATCCTCGGTGCCTCTGCTGAGGGATTCATAGTGGTATAGCTCAGCGTAGGGTGTCCAAACGTTGCGATAACCCAAGGCGCGAACTTTTAGACAAAAATCGACATCATTAAATGCGATTTTTAGATTTTCTTCATCTAAACCACCGACTTTTTCAAAGACATCTTTCCTAACTAAAAGGCACGCAGCAGTGACTGCACTCAAAGCTTGCGGAAGTTTAAGGCGGGAAAAATAACCATTGTGCTCCCTGTTAAATGTTTTGTGTGAATGTCCCGCAACGCCGCCGATACCCAGAATCACACCTCCATGTTGTAAAGAGTTATTGGGGTAATAAAGCTTGGCGCCAACACATCCAATTTCTTCTTGTACGCAAAGAGATACCATCTCACCGAGCCATTCTGGAGAAATGACTTCAATGTCGTTGTTGATTAACCCTATAAGACTTCCCTTGCTTAAGTTCACTCCTAGATTATTGATCGCGGAGAAATTAAAAGGGCGATCATCTCGCACCACTCTTACTCGAGCATCTTCCTTCTGTATGGACTCAAAAAAACATAAGGTTTCTGACTCCTTGCTTCCGTTGTCCAGAATGATGATTTCAAAGTGTTGGTAAAGACTTTTTTCTAAAATGCTGCGAACACAGGTTTCGATTAATTCAAGATGATCTCGAGTGGGAATGAGTAAACTGACCAAGGGGGCAGGATTGGGAATGGGGTAATCAATTTTTGCGGTATTGGGGGCCATTCCCAACCCGACTCTTGCGTCTACGCCAATACTATTAAAATAGTCCTCTAAAGCTTTAAGTCGTGCTTCATCTGCATAAGTTTTAGCTGAACTATTTAAAGCAGTAGACCCTGAAGTGGCTCTCCAGTGATAAAGAACCTTGGGGATATGGTGTATAGCGCCTTGAGGTATATGGGGTAAGCAACGCAGTACTAGATCGTGATCTTGTGATCCTTCAAAACCAACTCTGAAACCATGAATTGAGCGTAATAAAGTCGTTTTATAAATACCCAAATGAGAAAGATAGTTTTGCGAGAAAAAGAGTTCGGGATTCCAATCGCTTTTGAAATGAGGGCTAAAACGCATACCCTGTTCATCAATTTTGTCTTCATCGCTGTAAATAATATGTGCATCTGGATGCGTGAGGACATGGCGCGCCACAAAAAATAAAGCATCTTCTGTCAACATGTCGTCGTGAT
>CAIMNF010000212.1 GCA_903842755.1 Oligoflexia bacterium | reverse complement strand
TTTGACACGGCATTGCCAAACATCACTATCACTGCGCTGATAGACAATCAGTTCGCGCGGTAGGATGACTTGTGTAGTTTCGACTTTGGGTGGCATGATGTAAATGTAAGATCATGCAGGGAAAAAAGCAACGGATTTTGTGGAAGCTGCAGAAGCTAAGCGTTACTTAAAGTAACGGTCAAAAAATCTAGCCCCAAAAACAGTGGTGGGGATCAGAATCAACTTCCGCTAAAAACTCTTCGATTACTTGGACTTCAGGTAAAGGTTCATAGCTGTGCCATTTTAAATCTTGCCGCATCCAGTAGATTTTCCAGACGTCTTGAGTTTTAACATAGGTTGTTTTGGCGACTTGCGATTCGATTGTTTCTTCGGGATGCTGCCATCGTGGTCGGATTTCAAATATCTCTACGCTTTGATCTTTAATTCTAACGTCAAGATCTAACTCTTTTCTCATGTAGGCTGGTGGTCTGCGTTTTTCAACAAATTTGTGGACGATTTTTTCTATACGGCGGAGTGTGAATTCATCGAATGCCATAATCTAATATTATTCTGTGTACGTTATTGAATAGAGGGTGTCCTGAATTTTTTGTAAATATCCGTTTCACTTCCTCAATATTTTCTGCGCTATACCAAATAGTAAACCAAACTATGATGTTTTGGATTGCCACAATTACTTTAAGTAAAGGTCAAAAACAGAAAACCCCCACCATTTCTGACAAGGGTTTGCTTTACTGGTGGCCCCTCTGTGAGTCGAACACAGCACCAACGGATTCTGGTTTGTGTGGCTTTCACCACTCCCTGGACTATGCCTTCACCATAACAATCATGACGATTGCTTTAGGTGGGTGCCGTCTAGTCTCTACACGTTCCTGGTATTTCTACTAGGCTTCGCTCGGCATTGCCTTGTGCATTTTACTGCCGTCAGGTTTCACCGAATTTGACACCATCCCATACGCAGTTTCCAAACGTATGGCACAATTTTTATGAGTCCGCTGCTCTAACCAAGCATGAGCTAAGGGGCCGAAACTTTTAATTTACTTCCACAGTTTTGTTATTTTACTTCCACAGAAACCGTGGAAGCACTGTGGAAGCAAATTTGACTACTTTTTACAAACCTAAGTTACTGATTTATATATACTTTATTGCCAAAACTCAACTTCTTAAATAGATTATGAGTAGCTTCAAGAAATATTAATTAATATAAATCAATAGCTTATTGAACAAAATAAAAACCGTTGAAGTAAATGTGGAAGCAGATTTAATTGCTCGGTGATTTTAGTGCGTTCAAGTTTTGAGTTTAAGCGTCGTTTAAACGACGGTTTAGTGGTGTCGAGGTTATGTTCTAGAGTGCGTAAACCTTGAGTCAAAAATGGTATTGATTAAACAGTGCTAAAAAGTGTGTAGGCAAATACTGCACATTTTCTATACTAATGACGATAGATTATGGTCTGAGAGGCTGCTTTCGGCCAATAAGAGCCACTCGATTGATGGACTTAAACCCATCAAGACATTACAATTCAATGTGTGCTCTTAAGCCAAAGAAATTAACTGGACCACGAGCTGAGTTGTAGGCGGGATTAGCAATGCGTTGATAGTCAGCAGATATGAAC